>JBBSBO010000295.1:0-4541 GCA_038251215.1 Caldilineales bacterium | reverse complement strand
CGCACGCTGGTCGCCGAGCCGGCGCTGAGCTTTGTGGCGGGGATCGTGGCGAACTTGGGGGTACTCTTCCTGAGCGTACTCTTCGCCATCACTCTTTGCCTGATCCCGGTTTCGATTGCGGCGTGGCTGGTGTTGGCGGCGCTGAATGTGGCGGGCTGGGTGGCGATCGCGGCGGCGGTGGCGGGGCGCGTGCGCGGCTCGCTTAAGTCGTCGCTGAAGCCGGAGTTGATGACCGGGCTGATTGCGGCTGTCCTGATCGGCGGGCTGGGTCTGCTGTGGGCGATGGGCGGGTGCTTCCGCTTCGTCGGCATGGCGACGGCGCTGATCGTGTCGTCGGTGGGCGTGGGGGCGGTGCTGTTGCCGCTCTTCCGCCGCAGACGGAACGGCATAAGCGGCCCTGGCATGTCGCCTGCCGGACCGGAGCCGGCTGACCTGGCGACTGAGCGCGCCGGCGCAGCGGAGGGCGTGGCCTTACTGCCCGCGCCGCAGCCGGAGCCAGCGTCTGCGGCGGAAACAGCGCTCGGCCCAGAAGCGACTGAGGAACAAGATGACTTCCTGCTGATTGGCGGGATTGGCCCAGTCAGCGTGGCGCGACTGCACGCGGCAGGCGTGCGCACCTTTGCGCAGTTGGCCGCGCTTTCACCGGAACAGGTGGGCGAGATCATCGGCTGGACGGCTGAGCGGGTGGCGCGTGGCACGATCATCGAGCAGGCGCGTGCATTAGCTGCTGCGACATAGACTATTGCAAGAGTTGACATAACTAAAGACGATTGGGCCGCCGGATTTTCGGATCAGGCGGCCATAATCTCGGCGCGGAGCTGTTGGATCTCTTCCAGCAGCTCCGCGGCGCGTATGCCGTCCAGATTGCGCAGATGATGCTTGCGCTGGGCCAGCTCTACGAAGAGCGCCAGCCGTCCGGCGTGCTTGTCGGCGCCGCGGCGTAGGGGCGCGCGCCAGCGGCCTGTCAGCAGGGCATAATCGGCTACGGAGAGGGTGTGGCCCACTTCCTCCGCCAGTTCGATGCGGATGATCGAGCGCTCGTGGCTCCAGGCGAGGGCGACGGTCACCACAAAAAGGCTGAAGCCGCCTGCGGCGACGAGAAGGCTGAGGGCGAAGCCGGCGAGGGTGACGCTAGTGAGGGCGGAGCCGAGGTTGTGCAGGCTATGCACGAGCATGGCGGCGGCGAGACCGCCTGCGATCCACATGGCCCGAACGAGGGGGCGACGCGACATGCGCGCCAGGCCGAAGCCGATGCCGGTCAAGCTGGTGTAGAAGGCGTGGTTGAGGCCGAAGACGATTGAGCGCAGCACGATCACCGCACTGAGGCTGATGAAGCCGCCCTCGCTGAAGGCGCCGATGAAGTAGAAGAAGTCCTCGGTCATGGCGAAGCCGAAGCCGATCAGCGCGCCGTAGACAAGGCCATCCAGCACGCCGTCGAATTCGTTGTGCTTCCACGTGAACAGCCACCACAGAGCCAGCGCCTTGGCTAATTCCTCGACGATCGGCGCGATCAGCGCGCCCTCGACGAGCGCGGCCTGCAACGTGAGTTCGCCGGAGTTGAAGCGCGCGCCCAGCGCCAGTTCACTGATCAGGCTGACGATAACGGCCGGGATCGCCCCCCAGAAGAAGGCGACGAGCAGTAGCGTGCCCGGCTCGCGCTCATAGCGGTCGGCCCAGTAGAAGATCAGCACGTAGAGGACCGTGGGCACGACGGCGGCAAAGAGGCTGAGGGCAAGGGCGAAGAGAGCGGTCAAGGGCGGATTTCTTCCGGCTGGACTGAGTTGGCGGGCGACGTGCTGCGTGGCAAGGCATTGGCGCAGGCGGGCGGATGGGCTGTGCTATACTAACCGCACCCGTGCATTGTACCGATGCAGGCCATTCGCATCAAATCAACCATTGTGGCCCGCCCGTTGGTCGGCCCAACCCCAGCCTCAAGGAGCGCCCTTATGACGGCAGACCACCCCTCGCCCCTTCGCATTCTCGTGATCGGCGGCAGCGGCTTTGTGAGCGGAACCGTGGCGCGCCGCGCCCTGGCGGCTGGACATGCCGTGTGGACCTTGACGCGCGGCCGGCGCGCGGGCGTGGACGGAGTGACGAAGCTCATCGCCGACCGGCAGGACGCCGCGGCCTTCACCGGCGCAGTCGAGGGCACGGGCGTGATGTGGGATGTCGTGATTGACTGTATCGCCTTTGGCCCGCAGGACATTCTGCAAGACCTGTCCGTGCTGCACGGCAAGACCAAGCAGTTGATCTTTGTCTCGACCGATTTCGTCTATCACCCTGATTTCCGGCGCTTTCCACAGGGCGAAGAGGCTGCGCGCTATGCAGAGGAAGGCTACGGTCTGGAGAAGCGGCGGGCGGAAGAGGCGCTGATCGAACAGGGCGGCGACATGGCCTGGACGATTGTGCGTCCTTGCCATATCTATGGGCCGGGTTCGCAGTTGGGGTGCCTGCCGGAACACAGCCGCGACCCCAAGCTGATCGAGCGTATTCTGGCCGGCGAGGAGTTGCGCCTGGTCGGCGGCGGCTATTTCTTGCAGCAGCCGCTGTTGGTGCGCGATCTGGCGGACTGTATGTTAAGCCTGGCGGGCAACGAGCAGGCTGTGCAGCAGATTTTCGGCGTTGCCGGCCCTGATGTCGTGGAGTCGGTGACCTATTACCGGATCATCGCGGAGCTGTTGGGCAAGGAGCTACGCGTTGAGGAGACGCCCGTCACCGAGTACTTCGCCGAACACCCGGAGGCCGCGCCGTTTTTGTGCCACCGCTTCTATGACTTAAGCCGGCTGCGCGCGTCGGACGCAGCCGTGCCCGCTACCTCGCTGGAGGATGGGCTGGCTGAGCATGTACACAGTTTGATGGCGGCGGGTGCGTAGGCGGATGTCGGGGCGCATAGCGGGCTAGCGGATGACGGGCGTGTCGACGGTGCGATAGATTTCGGGCCAGATCACGGGCATTTCGTTGGACGGCTGCGCCGCTTCGGTGTATTGCAGGTAGAGGACGGGCGCATCCGGCCATTGCTGCCACATGAAATCGGGCATCGAGTCGTTTTGGGCTGCGTTGGCAGCCGTGTAGGGGAAGTAATAGCGGCCGGCAGCGAGCGTGATGTTGGCGTCTTGCAGCGCGGCGATGACATCGGCGCCCAGCGGCGTGGGGCTGCGCTCCAGCGCATCGGCCAGCAGATAAATGGAATCATAGGCCGCGAAGGCAAAGGACTCAGGCCAGCGGCTCAGATACTGCGCGTATTTGAGGGCGAAGGTCTGTCCCTGCGCCGAAACCGTCTTGGCCCAGGGGCCGACGTGCCCGACCACGGCGCCCTGGCCGTCGGGCACGAGCCGCCAGAAGAGGTCGCTGTCGAGCGCGGCGTCGTGGTTGACGATCAGCGTGTTCTTCTGCGGGCCGATGCCTGAGGCCAGGATCTGGCTGTGCAGCTCCAGCGCCGCTTCGCCGCCGACGAAGATGAAGAGCGCGTCGGGCAAATGCTCCATGGTGACGATGCGCGCGATGACCGAGGAGAAGTCGCTGGACGGCAGGTCCACGGGCAGCGTTTCGTATTGGATGCCGAATTCGTCAAAGGCGGCCTGCATGCGCTGCCATTGGGCGGAGTCGAGCGTGCGGCTGTCGACGATGGGCACGACGAAAAGCAGCCCGTCATCGTTGTAGTCGCCCACTTCCGCCAGCCATTTGGCCGGCATGCTTGCCAACATGCTTTCCGTGGGGGCCAGACGAAAGACCTGCGGCAGCTTTTGGGCGGTGATCTCATCGGCGGCGGCGCCGGCAATGAGGAGCGGCGCGCCCAACGCGGCCGCGCGGTCGGCGACGGCCGCAGCGACTTGGTTGTGATAGACGCCGGTGATCGCCATAACGCAGTCTTCCATGATCAGACGGCGCGCGTAGGCTGCGGCGATGTCGGGGCGGCCTGCCGAGTCGTAGGCGATCAGGCGCACGGGCAGACCGCGGATGCCGCCGGCTTCGTTCAGTTCGGTCACGGCGATATTGAGTGCGGTCTGCATGGCAAAGCCTTTGAGCAGGGCGCCGGGCGAGGAGAGGGGCAGGATGGCGCCGATCTTGATCTCGGTCGCTTGCTCAAACTCGGCGGGGACACAGGCTTGCGGAGGCGTGGGCGTGGTCTCGACGATGACCTGTTGGGGCACGATGCGCGTGACTTCGACCGTGACCGGCACGGTGACCGGCGCGGGCGCGGCCGTGGGTGGCTGCACGGTAGTCGTGCAGCTTATGAGCAGCAGGCAAGCGATGACGGCTGTGAGCGCGACCGATGTTCTGGGCGCCGAAAGGGGATGTTGCGCAGTGCTTGCGGAGTTCAATCTCATGTTCGAGGTCTGCGACTTATCCTTTGATGCCTACGGAGGCGATGCCGCCGATTAGCTGTTCTTGGGCAAAAAAATAAAGGATCAGTACCGGCAACATAGCGACTAGATTGGCCGCCATCATTTCATTCCATTGCATGCCTACCCGCCGCACAAAGGTGGCGAGGGCCAGGGCAATGGTAAATTCACTCTGTTCGTCCAGATAGATCAGCGCTT
>JBBSBO010000294.1:0-4560 GCA_038251215.1 Caldilineales bacterium | reverse complement strand
CCGCGCAAATCCCTCCCTACCGTTCGCTCCTTGCCATTTTCGCTACCGGCGCTTCCTGCGCGCCATCATTCCATAGAGGCCCGCCGCCGCCAGCCCCGCCAAGGTCGCCCAAGAGATCCCGCGGCCCACGATGCGCGGCGCGGTGTCCTCAAAACGCAGAAGCACGTAGCCTTCGCCCACGGGCACGGGCACGGTCATGCGCCCCAGCGTGCCTTCCTCTTCCGGCACGATCTTCAACTCCTGCACCGGCTTGCCGCCGGGGCCGTCCAACAGATAGGCGCGCCAGCCCGGGTAGTAGAACTGGTTGTAGACGATGTGCCTGCCTTCTAGCGGCGACCAATACCACACTTCCTCCGCAATCGACGTGCGTGCCTCCGAGTTTACCACGAACCCCGTCTCACGGTTGTAGTTGAGGGTGGTGTAATCGACCATTGAGGCCACAGGCGTCACGGCTTCGCCCGCGCGCTCCTTGGTGATGTACTCGTCCGCCATCGGACTCCACGTCGGCACTTGTTTGACCCAGGCGGTGCTGCCCGTCATTTCGTCGGACGATTGCTGGAAGCGCATCAACGCGGGCAGGCCGACCGGCCCTTCCGCCGGCTCCGTGATCTGTACGCGCAGCAGCGGATAGCTGCCCAGCAAGACCAGCGCGATCAGGGCGGCCAACCCCACGGAGGAGCGCCGGCCGTCGCCGGGAATGTCGCGCAGCAGGAGCAGCCCGCTGAGTACGGCCAGGCAGAGCGTCGCCACGCTCAGCCAGCGCCACGGGAACTGGGCGAAGCCAAGGATCGTGCCCACGATGGGCAGCTTCCACAGCGGCGCGGCCGCTTGCAACGTGAAAAATGCCGTCACCATGCCCGCCAGCGCCATGAGCGCCATCTCGCCGCGCAGACGGCGCGCCGGCTCCCACGCCACGAGCAGGCCGATCACAGCCAGGATCAAGGGGATGGCGCCCAGTTGGAAGCCGATCGGATCGTCCGGCCCCGCCGTGCTGACGCCGAAGCCCCAGCGCGGGCTGAAGAGCTGGAAGAAGTAGACAAAATTGTTGCTGAAGTTATAGCGTCCGTCGAACCACTGGTTGACGAGCACGTACTTGTACTCCAGCAGCATGGGCAGCCAGAAGATGGCGCTGAGGCCCAGCCCGGCGATCAAGCCAATCACTGCCGGCGCGGCGTTGCGCGCCCAGCGCGGCAGCCACACGCGCAGTGGCAGGCCGCGTACGCCGCCGTTTGGCGTCACATGCGTATACGCCACCACCAACAAGTATAGGCCCAGCAGCGGCGTAAAGAGCACGATCACCAGGTTGCTGGTGAGCATCAGCCCGGCGTAGGCAGCGGCCGCGCCTGTCACCCAGCGCCACCCCGGGCGCACAATCGCCTGGCGCACGGTCCACAGGCAGAGCGGCAGCCATACAAAGGCCATGCTTTCCGCCAGGTTGCCGCGCACATAGAGGTTGAGCAGATGGTAAGGGGCGTAGACATAGACCAGCGCGGCGATCAGCGCGGCGTGGCGTCCGCCCCAGGAGCGCACAAAGGCGTACATGGCCGCGGCGCTGCCCACGATGCTGAGCACGAAGACCGCCTCGATGGCCGCGGTATAGCTGAAGCCGAAGAAATGCAGCAGCACCTCCGCCAGGAAGTGGCTGAGCAGGCCGTAGATGTTGAAGAAGGGATAGCCGTAGCCGAAGGCAAAATCGGGACTCCAGCGCGGCCACCAGATGCCGTCCTGCACCAGGCGGTCATATTCAAAGAGAAAGTAGACGTGATGGCGCGCGTCGTTGGCGCCCCAGAAGTAGCCGGGCAGCAAAAAGGGCGCCACGGCGAAGACGGTCAGCGTCAGCGTGAGCCACAGCAGCGGGTCGCGCCACAGCTTGATATCCGCGCCGGCGGCGCGTGGTTCGTCGCGCCCATCCGCACGCGTGCCGGGAGCTTGGGTCTCCGCCGTGAACTCAGCGCCCATAGAAGATCAACTTGTCGTCGATGCCGCCGTCGACCGGCAGGCGTGAGCCGTCGCGCCAGTCGTAGTAGCCGAAGTTATAGCGCAGCCCTGCGTTGCTCGCGCCGGCGGTTGTCGCGGCGGACAAATCCAGCGTGTAGGTGTCGGTGAAGATCTCGCCGGGCGTCCATGTGGTGGCGGGGCGCTCGCCCTGCAACGGCTGCACGTCGAGCTGGCTCACTACCTGCGGCGCGGCTTCATCGCCTGCCAACGCTTGGAAGAAAACGTTGTAGTCGAAGGCCGGCGGCTGCAAGACCTGCCATGTCACAGCCAGTTGCGCCTGTTGTGCGTCCTCGTCTTGCGTCAGCTCGGCGTCCAGCAGCACAATCTCGTGGTTGCCGCCGAAGACGGCCCGCGGCGTCGCCGGCGGTTCGACTTGCGTGAACTCGGCGGTCAAGTACGGGTAGCTCGCCAGCACGACCATGCCGGCCAGCGCCGTCCACAGCAGCGGCTTGCGCAGCGACAGGTTGAGCGCGGGCAAGCTGCCTGCTGCCGCGGCCCACAGCGGCCCCGCCAAGAGCAGCGGCTGCCACGGATAGGTGAACAGGCGATGCGCGTGGGTGATGCGCCACAGCGGCGCGCTACCATTCAGGCTGAGGGCCGTCAGGATCAGCGCGCCCGCCACACAGAAGCCGATCAAGCGCGCCAACACCGACCCGCGCCACAGCAGCGCCTCGCTGCGCCACAGCCAGATGGCGGCTACGCCAAAGGCAAGCGCTACAAAGCCGAGTTGAAACGGATAGCTGTCTTGTGGGCTGCCGGCAAAGAGTTGGTAGACATAGACGAAATGATCGAAGAAGTCGACCGGCGCGGACGCTTGCACGTGCCACAGGGGGATCAGGCTGGTGAAGCCCGCCGCGCCGCTCACGCCGATTGCCAGCGCGGCCAGCGGCACGCGCTCCACCACCAGCGCATAGACCAGGAGCAGCAGCGTGGCGGCGACAGCCAGCCCGGCCTGCGTACGCCACATCCATAACACGCTGAGGACGAGGATGCCGGCGGCGCTGCGGCTGCGCGTCTCGGCAAAGGTGGAAACGCCCGCCAGCGCCAGCGGCAGCAAGGCCAGGATCATGGCGTCGCCCAGGCTCCCACGCACATAGGCGGTGGCGAGTAGAGGCGGCCATAGCATGTAGGCCAGCCCCGCCAGCCCGGCCCCGCGGTCGCCCCAGCGCGGGCGCAGCCACACATACACGCCCAGCCCGCCCAGCAGGAAGGTGAGGATCCACACGCCGCGCACGGCCGCGACCGGCGTCATGCCCAGCAGCAGCAGCGGCTGCGCGGGCAAAAAGGCGGCGCTGCCCGTGCCGCGCCACACGTCGGCGGAGGTGGCGACGCTCGCGATGGCGCTGGATTGGATGACGTTAAAGACGGGGACAAAGCCTTCGAGCGGCTGCCAATAGCCGGGATAGGTAGCCGGCGCCCAGGCGAAGACGCTGAAGAGCAGTACGGCCCAGAAGCCCAGCCGGACAGGGCCGGCCTCCACATGATTCATGGCCCGATTATAGCACGCCTCGCGCAGCCGTCCAGAATCCGGGGCTTTGCGGTTTATGTTAGTTCTTCGTCGAGATCCTCATGCCCGGCGTCGAGGAGGACGCCGCCGCCTTCGGCTCCGCTGGGGTCATGCTCCGGCGCGGCGGGCGAGGCGGGCAACGTTGCGCGCAGGCGCTTGCCGTGAGCGTTGAGCAACTCCAGCTCGTTCAAGCCCAGCCCATAGCGGTTCTTGGGATGGTTGAGAATGCGCACCAAGTCCAGCGTCACCAGCCGCTCCAGCTCGCCGGCAGTGCGAAAGACCGTCCAGCCGCGAAAGAAGCCCAGGCGCATGAAGTCTTGCGCCGCCAAGGTCAAATGCGCGGCTTTGCGCAGCGGATAGAGCGAGCGCTCCAGTTTCTCCGCTAGCTGCCACTCGGCGCCGGCGGGCGCGGTGATGTCGGCGCCGAGCAAGAAATAGACCCGGTCGACGTTAGCGATCAGCTCGAAGATATCGTCGTAGGAGGCGCCTTCCACGGGCGTGCGCCGGATTTCGGCGCCGATCTGCACGGGCAGTTCGGCGAGGGCCTTGCCGATCACACTGCGCTCGTGTTCGAGGTCGCGCGTCGCGCTTACAAAAATCCGCAGCTTTTCCGCCATAAGGTTACCGACTTTCCCACTCCATTACTCGTTGCTTGTTGGCCTGATGCTTGCTCACCCGGATGCTTATATCGCTTACTGAGGCTCAGGGCGGCCTTTATGCCCGCGGCGCCTCGGACGCTTGCGGCGCGTAGCCGTCGAAGCCGCGCTGCAAGGCTTGCATATCGGCGTCCACCATCAGGCGCACCAATCGCCGGAAGTCGACGGTCGGCTCCCAGCCCAGCTTGCGCCCAGCCTTGCTCGGGTCGCCCACGAGCAGATCCACCTCGGCGGGGCGATAGAACTTGGGGTCTTGCACGACGAAGTCGCGCCAGTCCAGGTCCAGATAGCCGAAGGCCTCTTCGACAAATTGCCTAACGCTGTGCGTTTCGCCGGTGGCGATCACGTAGTCGTCAGGCTCGTCCTGTTGCAGCATCAGCCACATGGCGCGCACATAGT
>JBBSBO010000293.1:0-4560 GCA_038251215.1 Caldilineales bacterium | reverse complement strand
CGGCCCCGCCGTCGTCGGCCTTAAGATGGGCGACCAGGGTATCTACCTGCGCACCGCCGCGGCGCGGGCACGGCTTGACGCCGTTCGCAGCGTGACGCTCGGCCCAGCCTGGCTTGGCCGCGAGCTGCTGGCCCCCGCTTTCCGCGTGAACTTGGTCGGCACCACCGGCGCGGGCGATTGCGCCGTCGCCGGCTTCATTGCTGGCGTGGTGCGCGCTCAACGCCCGGAAGAGGCCCTCACCAGCGCCGTCGCCGCGGGCGGGGCCAATGTCGAGCGCGCCGACGCCAGCAGCGGCGTACCCGCCTGGACAGATCTGCAAAGCCGCATCGCCGCCGGCTGGCAGAAGCTGCCGCTGCGTCTGCCGCTGCCCGGCTGGCGCTTCCAGGCCGCCCAGGGCCTGTGGGTCGCACCCGACGACCCGCTCTACGCCGCCTTGCCGGACACAGTGCCAGACGCGTTGCCGGCCCCATCGCCCGCGACCGCGCCGGAGAACGCCGGCCCGTCGCCGCGCCCAACCGTCTAGCCCATGCACCCTATTAAAACAGCCCTGAGGACACCTCGCCATGCAGCGCTCTGAAATCAACGCCATCCTGCGCAACACCGATGAATTCATCCGTCGCCACGGTTTCCATCTGCCGCCCTTCGCCTATTGGACGCCCGACGAATGGGCCGCCAAAGGCCCGGAAGTCGCCGAAATCGTGACGCGTAAACTCGGCTGGGACATCACCGACTTTGGCCTGGGCGACTACGAGCACAAGGGCCTCTTCCTCTTCACCATTCGCAACGGTGACCCGGCCAACCTAAAGCGCGGCACGGGCAAAGTCTATGCCGAAAAGCTCCTAATCGCCGGCGTGGACCAGGTGACGCCCTATCACTTCCACTGGCTCAAAACAGAAGATATCATCAACCGCGGCGGCGGCAAGCTGGCGGTGCAGGTCTACAACGCCACGCCCGACGAAGAACTTGCCGACAGCGACGTCGTCGTCAATACGGACGGCTGGGTGCGCAGCGTACACGCCGGCGAGACCATCGTCCTGCGCCCCGGCGAGAGCATCACCCTGGCGCCCTACTGCTATCATGCCTTCTGGGGGCTGGAAGAGACCGTGCTGGCGGGCGAAGTCTCCACCGTCAACGACGATGCCCGCGACAATCGCTTCTACGAACCCATCGGCCGCTTCCCTCAGATCGAGGAAGACGAAGCGCCGCTCTACTTGCTAGTCAATGATTATGACAACTACTGCCAGTCGCACGCGTAACCTCGTCAACCTCAAGCGGCGCATCATCGTCGCCGGAGTCTTGCTTGTCCTGATACTCATCAGCGCGGTGCTGCTCCTGCCCCGCTTCACGCAAGTCAATTCGGCCACACTCTCGGGTCGCGTGCTGATTTGGCATGCCTTCAGCGGCCCCAAGGCCGACGCCTTCGCCGAAGTGCTCGACCGCTTCAAGGCGCTGCACCCCGACATCACCATTCACACCCAGGCGTTTCCATCCAATGACGATCTCTTGGCTCAATTCCAGAACGCGGCCAAGAGCGGCCTTGGCCCTGACCTATTGGTGGGGCAATCGCCCTGGGTCAGAACGTTAGCCGACGCCAACGCCATCCGCGCCGTCGATGACTCTGTGCCGCCGGAACTGCGCGACCAGTACAGCAAGACGACGCTTCAAAGCCTAGTATACGGCGATCAACTCTTTGGCCTGCCGCTATCGCTGGAGGTGTTGTCCCTCTACCACAACAAGCAACATGTCGAAACGCCCGCACGCACGCTCGACGATCTGCTGGCGCAGGCCGCCGCCGGCAACACGACGCTGATGAGTACGGACTTTCGCGATGCCTTCTGGGGCGTGCAGGCCTTCGGCGGCAAACTTTTCGACGAGGACGGCCGCGCCATCCTCGATCGCGGTGGCTATGCCAACTGGCTGGACTGGCTGCGTACGGCCCGCGACGCGCCGGGCATGATCCTCGACAGCAACCGCGATTCGCTGCGCGAGCGCTTCCTGGAGGGAGACGCCGCCTATTACACCGGCACGCCGGCTGAGCTTAACGAGATCGTCGAGGCCCTGGGCGAGGACAACGTCGGCGTCACCCCTTTACCCAGCGGCCCTGCCGGCAGCGCCGGGCCATTTCTGATCGAAAACGCTATCTTCTTCAGCCCCGACTCCTCGCCCAACCAGCAGTTGATCAGCATTGAGTTGGGCAAGTTCCTGACCAACGCCGAGCAGAGCGCCACGCTGATGCGCAAGGGGCGCATGGTCCCCCCCAATCTGCGCGTGCGCATCAACCCGCGCCTCTACCCGCTGATCGCGGGCTTTTCGGCCCAGGCCGCCACGGCTGTGCCTGTCCCCAACATTGCCGGCATCGACTCGGTGTGGGTCGCGCTCAATGAGACATACAACCGCTTCCTGGAAGGGGTCATCACAGCGCAGGAGGCCGCAGTCAGCGCCACAGCCGTCATCAACCAGGCCAACGGCATCGAAGCGCAGCCTAGCGAGCCGCCCGTCTGCTCCGACCTCGGCACTGTCCGGCTTGTCCACAGCTGGCAAGGTCCATCCGCCGACGCCTTGAACGCCATCATCGAGCGCTTCAAAAAAGTCTGCCCGATGGTCATCGTGCAGAGTTCGTATGAAGATCTCGATGCCTTGCGCGCGCGCTGGGCGGATAACCCCGCCGCCGCCGGCATTCCCGACATCGTGCTCGCCCCGCAGACCTGGCTGGTCGATGCCCTGGCTGACGAGATTGCCTTGCGCGATCTCTCCACCGTGATCTCCAGTGAAATGCTGCAACGCTATCAGCCCATCGCCATCAGCGGCATGCGCACGCAGAACCGCCTGTTGGGCGTGCCCATGAGCGTGAGCGTCTATGCCCTTTACTACAACGAGAGCCTGATCAACGAGCCGGCTACCATCCTGGATCGCCTGCGCACCCAGGCGGACGAGGGCCTGCCCATCGCGCTCAATGTCCAGTTTGTCCCCGCCTATTGGGGCGTGGGCGCACTGGGCGGCAAGCTCTTCGACGACAAGAACCGGGTTATCCTCGACCAAGGCGGCTTTGCCGACTGGCTCACTTGGTTGCAAACCTCGCGCGACGAGCATGGCGTCACCATCGTCTATGACCAGGCCGAGCTGAAGTCCCTCTTCCTAGCCGGCAAGTCCGCCTATTACGTGGGCCTGCCTGAAGACATGCCGGAACTAGCGGCGAGCTTGGGTGAAGACAACCTCGGCCTCGCCCTGCTGCCCGCCGGGCCTGCGGGTACAGCCACCCCCTTCCTGCAAACCACTGGCTTCTTCTTCAATGGCCGCACCTCGGACCGCCGGGCGACCCTCGGCGCCGAGTTTGTCGCCTTCGCTACCAACGCCGACAGCCAGGGGCTGCTGCGCGACATGAGCGCCCTGGTTCCCGCCAATGCGACGGTGTCGCTAGACGAAGGATCTGCCGCCGCCACCTTCATCGAACAATCGCGCACCGCCATTTCCATCCCCAACGCGCCCGAAATGCGCGCAGTGCCGGCAATGGGCGACCAAGCCTATCTCGCCGTCCTGCAAGAAAGCGCCGACCCCCAAGAGGCCGCGGCGGATGTGACGCAGCAGATCAACAAAGCCAACGGCTTTGCCGAGGCCACGGCAACGGAGCCGCCGCCAACCGGAGAGCCGGCAAGTACAGAGCCGGCAGCCGAGCGGCCTCCTATCGAAGAGAGTGATGCCGCCGGCACGCCGCAGCCAAATATCCCGCCGGCACAAGAAGACGGTGATGTAGGCACGCCGCAGGCGCCGCAGCCGGAAGCGGCGGATAATGGAGAGAGCAACGTCCCCACGCCGCCAGCTGCGAAGCCGCCCGCTACGGCAGAGTCAAATTGAATTTCTTGAAGGCAGGCAACACGCGTGAATGATCCTCGCATCCAGGCCGTTCTGGATCAGATCGACACCCTCCTATTGCTGCTCATGCGCCCTGCGGTGCAGAAGCAGTTGTTGGCGTTCTTGCTGGTCACCCTGATCGCCTGGCTGATCCCTATCCCCTTCCGCCTCTTCGTCGCCTGGCTAGACCGGCGGCTGCGCGGCCCGAAGCCCAAGAGCGCCGATCCCGCCGCATTCCAGCCGTCAACCTGGCAAACCCGCCTGGTGCGTTGGCTACGCGCCGGTGAATTCGTCCTCTTTCCCATCTTCGGCCTTTTCCTGGGCGGCTTTGCCGTAGGCTATTTGGGGCGAAGGCATATCCCCTTCGGCCTGCTCGACCGGCTGAATAACCTATACTGGCTGCTGCTCGCCTACCGCGTGCTCGGCGCTCTGCTATATGCCTTCGCCGACATCAAGACGGCGCAGCGCTATCAACAGCGCTTTCTCACACCAATCTTCATGATCCTGCTCATCACGAGCTTAAGCGTCGGCTTCGCCGGCTCGTTTGCCCTGGGCGAGATCACGCTCTTCCAAGTCATGGGGCAGGCCCTCTCCCTGCGCGCCATCATCACTGCCGTCATCTTCTTCTATCTCTTTCTCGCCCTCGCCTGGATCACGCGCGATGTGCTCAACGGCTATGTCCTACCGCGCACCGACGCCGATAGGGGCGTG
>JBBSBO010000292.1:0-4563 GCA_038251215.1 Caldilineales bacterium | reverse complement strand
GCGGCGGTCTCACAAGCCACGCGGTCGCCGACCTTGAAACCGCTGACGCCCTCACCGACTTCCGCGACCACGCCGCAAAACTCATGACCTAAAACCAGGGGCAGCTTGATCTGCCAGCTGTGCGTATGCCGCCACATGTGCAAGTCGCTGCCGCACACGCCCGCAGCCTGCACGTCTATCAACACACGGCCCGGCGCGCCCACGGCTTCCGGCACATCGCGCACCTCGACTTCGCCGTCATGGCTGCCGAACTTCACCAGTGCTCGCATGTCCACGCTCCTTCAGATTTCGCATTTCTGGTTTTGCATTGAGGATGGGGTGGGGAATGAACAGATGACAGGTGCATGGTTCCATCATTCGCCGGATTTGTCAACTGAAACGACCTCATATCATATTTTTCGGTCTTTTTTTCTGCAAGTGCGGGCGGAGGGTGCGTCCCAAAAATTTGGGAAGCATATTACGCCGCGGACGCTCCAGTGTGCGAGCGAAGCCTTTTCGGTTGGAATTTGGCCTATTTTGGCCGCTCTACCTCTGGCCCAATAATCTGGGACGCAACCGCGGGCGGAATGCCATTTGACACCAGTAGAGAGTGGAATTATGATAGATGTCAGCACACGGCCTATATCATCGCAAGCTCCCAATTGCCGGGCGGGCTACTGTGCGTGTTGATCGCCCATCGCCATTTTGGCCGGTGAAAACGCGAATCTCCCATTAGGCCTATGCTGTTTCGTCTGCACGTCTCGTAGCGTTTGTTCCAGCACGCACTTCGGACCGCCGTTTCACAACAGCCCGGCACCCTTTTCCGGCATCCCGTGCGTTTTCTCTATACTGCTTGTTGCTGGAGTTTCACAGAGGAGGTCACAAGCTGACATGAGTGGGACGTATCTGGCAAGTTTGTTTGTGACGCGATTCACCTTCAATACAACCATCTCACGAAGGAGACACGCAATATGAAACAACTTTCACGTCGTCATTTCCTACAGATGACGGGTCTTGTAGCCGGCGCTTCCCTGCTGGCTGCCTGCCCGGCCCCGGCTGCCCCGGCTGCCCCCGCGGCTGAAGGCGGCGCGGCCCCCGCAGCCGCAGGCCAAACGCTCGAAGCCTGGTCGCGCATGACCGACGTCTCCGCCGAATCAACACAGAAAATCATCGACAAATACAACGCCGAAAACACGCTCGGCTCGACGGTGGAATTTGTCTACGTCGCGCTGACACAAGGCAGCCAGTCCGACGAAAAACTGCTCACCGCAGTCGCCGGCGGCAATCCGCCCCCCCTGTACTATGCCGACCGCTTCACGGTCCCGCAGTTTGCATATCAGGGCTTCTTCACCAACATCAAGGACTCGGCCGATGCCGCGGGCGTCACGGCAGACCAGTACGTCGAGTTTGCCTGGAACGAGGCTACCTATAGGGATGGCGTCTACGCCCTGCCGCTGGACACCGACACCCGCGCCCTGTGGTACAACAAGGACATCATGGCTGAGGCTGGAGTGGACCCGGAGAAGCCGCCCACAACGCTCGACGAACTCAAGGCGGCTACCGAAGCCCTGACCGTGCGCGGCAACAGCGGCGCCATTACGCGCTATGGCTTCAACCCGATCTATGACCAGGCCTGGATGTATACCTGGGGCTTTGGCTTCAAGGCCGAGTTCCAAGACCCCGACACCAAGCGCATCACCTTCGCGACGCCCGAGAATATCGCCGCCATGGAGTTCGTCAAGGGCTTCGTCGAGGAGATCGGCGTTGAGGACGTAGATGCCATGTTGGCTGCCTGCGGCGGCGGCGCCTGCAATGGTCCTAATGATTACTTCTGGTCCGGCCAGTCGGCCATGACATGCAGCGGCGACTGGAAGGTTGCGCAGATGAAGCAATACAAGCCGGACGGCAAATATGGCGTCGTGCCTATGCCCGGCCCCGATGGCCCTGCCCCGTTCGCAAGCTGGGCCGGTGGCTGGAGTTGGTGCATCCCGCAAGGCTGGGCCGATATCCCCACCGCCTTCGATGCGCTATACTTCCTCTGCGGCCCTGTCGGCCAAGAGATGTACAACAAAGAGACCTATCACATTCCCACCCTCCTGTCGGTTGCGGCAGATCCGTACTTCAGTGAAGATCCGCTCCACGCCGTCTTCATGGACCTGCTGCCCGTCTCCCACTCCCGCCCGCCGATCCCCTTCGGCAGCAAGCTGTGGGACCTGCAGGTCAAGGCCTTCCAGGACGAGATCCCGCACGGCCTCAAGACCCCGGAAGAAGCATTGACGGACATCGACACCGAGATCAACAAGGACCTCGAAGAAGCCGGCTTCTTCGCTTAGTCGCTAGGCGGGCCTAGCCCGCACGTTGTTTGTTTAACCCGTAAATCCTCAAGGCGCCGGAGCATCCCCGCTCTGCTCCGGCGCCCAGGTCGCGATCACGCAGACAGGGCATCCCTATGGCAAGCACAGTGACAACTCCTCCACGCGTCAGCATGTGGAGCAAGCCCCGCACCCGCAACACCATAAACGGGCTGCTCTTTGCATCCCCCTGGCTGATTGGCCTCGCCGCATTTTGGATTTATCCAACTCTCGCGTCGGCCTATTACAGCTTCACTAAGTTCAATGGCGTACAAAACCCCCAGTGGATCGGTATTCAAAACTACATCGACCTATTTACTAACGACGCTAATTTCTGGGATGCTGTCTACAACACATTCTATTTTGCTGTTTTCTCCATCCCCTTAGCCATTGCTTTGGCTTTTGCCCTAGCCCTCATGCTTAACGCCAAAATTCGCGGCCAGGTGGTCTATCGCACCATTTACTTCTTGCCCACGCTCGTGCCCGAAGTGGCGTTGGCCCTGGTTTGGGTCTACATGTTTACGCCTGTTTCCGGCATCATCAGCGCGCCGTTCCAATACTTTGGCTATCGCGGGCCTTGTTGGCTAACGTGCGCAGCCTGGTCGCGGCAGACCATTATTCTGCTCGCCCTCTGGATTATCGGCCAACAGATCATCCTCTACCTTGCCGGCCTGCAAGACGTGCCCCAGGATCTTTATGATGCCGGCGACGTGGACGGAGCGAACTTCTGGCACAAATTCCGGCATATCACCGTGCCCATCATCACGCCCGTGATCTTCTTCCATCTGGTGACCTCGGTGATCGGCGCCCTGCAATTCTTCACCATCCCCTATATTATGACGGGCGGCACAGGCTTCCCAGCCAATAGCACGCTCTTCTACTCGATCTATATGTACAAACAGGGCTTCCAATACTTCCAAATGGGCTATGCCTCCGCCATGGCCTGGCTGCTCTTTGTCGTCACCCTGATCATCACGCTGATTGTCTTCCGCACTTCGAGCTTGTGGGTGTTCTATTCCGGCGGCGATCAGAAGTAATACCAGCAATTAGTTGCGCAAACCTTCCATAGGACAGAAGAGAGAACTCCGCTATGACAGCACAGACCCAGCCGGCTACACAGACTGTTGTGCAACGCCGCGCCGGCATCAGGCGCAAACAAGTTAAGGGGTTTGTCCGTGCGCTCCTGATTCATTTGATGCTGATCCCCCTGGCATTTATCTTCATGGTGCCGTTTCTGTGGATGCTATCTACCGCGCTCAAACCGGACTCGCAGTTCTACGCCTATCCGCCGGTCTGGATTCCCCATCCCCTGCAGTGGTCGAACTTCCCGGATGCAGTCACCTATATCTCCTTCTTTCTTTACCTGCGTAATACGCTGACAATCGCCGTATTGGCGACGATCGGCGCGCTGATTTCTGCCTCGCTGGTCGCGTATAGTCTGGCGCGCATCCCGTGGCCCGGGCGCAACTTCCTCTTCATCTTTACAGTCGCCACCCTGATGCTCCCGTTCCAAGTCACGCTGATCCCGCTTTTTGTGGTCTATTCCAAACTAGGATGGGTGAATTCGTTCCTGCCCCTGATTGTTCCGCACTGGTTTGGCGCCGCCCTCTACATCTTCCTCCTGCGCCAATTCTTCATGACAATCCCGATGGAGTTGTCCGAAGCCGCGCGCATCGACGGGGCCAGCGAATTCCGCATCTACTTCCGCATCATCCTGCCCCTCGCCAAGGCCGCCCTGGCGACCGTCGCCATCTTCGAGTTCATCGCCCGCTGGCGCGACTACCTTGGCCCGCTGATCTACCTCAGCAACCAGAAGCTCTATACCCTCTCGCTGGGCATCTACCAGTACCGCTCGCAATACGGCGCGGAATGGGGCCTGCTCATGGCGGCGTCGGTGCTGATCACGCTGCCCATTATCCTGCTCTTCTTCTTCCTGCAAAAGACCTTCGTGCAAGGCATCGCCCTCACGGGCATCAAAGGCTAGCCGGCCTCGCGCAGTTTTTCAATGGGAGGCAGCACTGGCGTGCTGTCTCTTTGCGCGCTATAATTCAAGCGCACGCAATCGCTTTCGTCACTCGACCGTTACCTCGTGCATCCCTTCTTTTTCTCGATCAACTTTCCGGAAAGGCAGCAAAATGACTCAGAATGACCTGCGCATCGCCTTCATCGGCTGTGGAGGCATTGCCCGTCGCCACGTGCAAGCCATGCACGATCTCGTCAACCGCGATCGCGG
>JBBSBO010000291.1:0-4566 GCA_038251215.1 Caldilineales bacterium | reverse complement strand
GGGATAACATATCAATCCAACTGGAAACCGATCGGGCGACCGGCTCGGAGGACGACACGATCCCGGCACGGCCGTACGTGCTGGAGGACGACCGGATTGTGTTCTTGGAAGCAGAACCAGATGTAACCGCCCTCGTCATCGACGTTCGAGAAGATGCGGCCGAGCGAGTGAGGCGCATTGAACACAGGGATCTCGAGCCCGAGATGTTCATCCTGCTGCGCACCGCCGGCGGTGGTGACTACATCGTGCCAGTAGCCGACAACTTGCTAGGGAACTTCGCAAGGACAGCGCGCCAGCGACAGACAAACTGGAAAGCTCGCTTGCGCGCTGAGGTCAAGGCTCAGGGTCGAAAGGCCGTGATCGCCAAGCTGATCGAGCACGGCTCGGCTGTTGCCAACCAGTCCAATCTCAACAACTGGATATGGCCGCGGAGTATTAAAACCAGGGATTACGCCGATTTCAGGGCCATCATGCGTCTCGTCGGGCTGGAGGACGAGGCCGAGGCATATTGGGAAACGATGCGGCGGATTCACGAAGCACATACCAGTGCGGGGCACGAGATCCGTGAAATGCTGCTGGCCAAGGTCAACGCCTCCGACCTGACTGAACTTCAACGAAGAGGGACGATGATATTCGAGCTGCGAGGCAAGGACGCGGGTAGCCTTACGGCCTTCCGAATCAAAGCCATTTTGAAGAAGACAACGCCAGTGTTGATTTGGCGGATTGGCATACCAATGGAAGCAGGCAAATAGCTATGGCCCGGATGTACCCGCCGGTAATTGCACCGGACACCAAGAGTGAGGGCGAGCGCGAGATCTTTCGGAGGCTGCGAGATGACCCGGCCACGGAGGATTGGAGCGTGTTGCACTCGCTCAACATCGCAAAACATATCCGGCAGATAGAGGGCGAAGTTGATTTTGTGATCATTGTGCCTCGCAAAGGTGTCCTCTTCCTGGAAGTGAAGGCGGCCTACAAGATCAGGCGGGAGAGTGGGTTGTGGTACTACGGCAATGACCCGAAGCCCGACTCGCGAGGGCCGTTTAAACAAGTGTCGCTGGCGATGCATAGCTTGTGTGGCGAGTTGCGGGAGAAGGAGCCGGAAGTCCAAAGAGTAGTGTATTGGTCTGCGGCAATTTTCCCCTATGCCGTTTTTGACATCGAGTCCCCCGAATGGCACCTATGGCAGTCGATTGATGCGCGCCAGTTCAGCCGCTACCCAATCAGCAAGCTGGTACTCAATGTATTGGAGAACGCGCGGCAACTACTTGTAAGCCAGCCAACCGGGAAGTGGTTTAGGCCAGATGCGGGCGAACCGGATTTGCACCAATGCAAACTTATCCGGAATTACCTGCGCCGGGATTTTGAGGTGTTTGAAGCGCCTATTGCAAGGGCGAAGAAACTTGAAACCCACCTCCTGCACTATACCCAAGAGCAATTTGATGCGCTGGATGCGATGGAGGATAGCCCACGGGTCATGTTCAATGGTCCCGCAGGTACCGGCAAGACGGTACTTGCCATCGAGGCCGCACGCCGGTGCAGTGCGGCGGGGGCCCGGGTGTTGCTTGTCTGTTTCAACCGGTTTCTCGGGGAGTGGTTAGCTACCCAAACCGCTGGCCTGCGGCCGCTGGTCACGGCAGGCACCCTGCATGGCCATATGCGCCGCGCGTCAAATTCCATAGTGGCTGGGGGCGGTTCACAAGACTATTGGGAGCGAGAGCTTCCCCAACTCGCAATCGCAAGCCTGCTGGAAGACCAGACTGGACAACATGTCTATGACGAACTAATCCTGACCGTTCGCTCATTTTCCAGATGGGAAAACGCGAATCGGGTACGATGGGCGAATGCCCAAAAACACGGCGGTTACTTCAGAACGCGTTGACGATATTCCCTTGCTGATCGCCCAGATGCGCCACATGCAGTTGGACTCCTTGCTGGACAAGCACTTTACGCCCCATGGCAATTGGGGCGGCCTGACGCCCGGCCAATTGAGCGTGCTCTGGTTGACCTATATTCTGTCCGAGGGCGATCATCGGCTCAACCAACTTGAATCCTGGTTGGAAGACCATCGCCTGACAGTCGGCAGTTGCCTTTCGCCGCAGACCCGGCGGGAAGATGCCAGCGACGATCATTTGGCGCATCTGCTGGATCTGCTTAGCGATGACGCCCGCTGGGCCAGCTTTGAGCAAGACTGCACGCCGACCCTGCTCCGTACGTATGCCCTGACGCCGCGCTTCCATCGGATCGATAGCACCAGCGCCAGCGGGTATGGACAGGTGACACCGGACGGCTTGTTTCAATTCGGCCATAGCAAAGACCACCGGCCCGATTTGCCCCAGGTCAAGATCAAATTAACGACGCTGGACCCGTTGGGGTTGCCGATCGTGACCCAAATTGTGCCGGGCAATAACAGTGATGACCCGCTCTATGTACCGGCTATTCGCCAAGCCCAGGCGTGTCTGCCCACGCGCGGCCTGACCCATATTGGCGACAGTAAGATGGGCGCGCTGGATACCCGGGCCTACATTCACCACAGCGGCGATTACTATCTCATGCCGCTGGGACTGGTCCAGATGTCGGCCGCAGCGATTGATGCGCGCCTGGCGCCGGTCTGGCGCAAGAAGCAGCCCGTGGCGTCCATCTACTCCCCGCGCGATCCCGAAGGCCACCGGGAAAAACTGGCGGTAGGCTTTGAATGGCGCGAAACGATGCAGGCGAACGTCGCCGACACGCCCATTACCTGGACCGAACGCCGCCTGCTGGTGCAGTCGCTGCGCTATGCCGCCGCCCAAGAAAAGAGTCTGCGCGCGCGCCTGGCGGAGACGCAACAGGCTTTGCTAGCGCTCAACCAGCGGGGCCGCGGCCGGCGGAGTTATCGGGAACTGGCCCCACTGCGAGCCGCCGCCGAAGCCCTGCTGGAGCAGCACGCGGTGACCGAGTTGCTGCAACTTACTTATCACGCCCAGACCACCGCACGCACGCGGCGCGCCTACGGCCAGCGCCCCGCCGACACCACGACCACCACCGATTACCACCTCCAGGTGCAAGTCCTGGCCAAACCGTTGGCCCACGCCATTCGGCGGCTGGGTTGGCGGGTATATGCCACCAATCAGGCCGCGCGGGAGTTATCGCTCGCCCAAGCGGTGTTGGCCTATCGCCAACAATACCTGGAAGAACGCGGTTTCGGTCGGCTCAAAGGCCGTGCCCTGAGGCTGGCGCCCATGTATCTGACGAGCGACCAGCGGGTGAAGGGTCTGATCCGGCTGCTCTCACTCGGTTTACGTGTGCTCACCCTGGTTGAATTTGAAGTCCGCCGCAGCCTGCAACAAGCCAAGGATGAGTTGATGGGATTGTATGCCGGCCAACCCAAGCGGGCCACGGCGCGCCCAACGACCGAACAAATCTTGCACGCCTTCAAAGGGATCACCTTAATCGTGTGGCGGTCGGGCGCGACGCAGGAGAGTCATCTCACGCCGCTAACGCCAGTGCAAAAACGCATTCTGAAATTGTTAAAGTTCCCCGCGACGCTCTACCCGCGGCTCGAACACAATTCACTCAAACTCGCCCACGAAATGGGCGAACCGTGAGTAATCGTCGATGAAACGCAAGATCTGCTGCGAGACACGTACCTCGATTTTCTGGATCTCAGCCTCAAAGGCGGGCTTGCCGCCGGCCGCTGGCGTTTCTTTGGCGACATGGACCGTCAGTCGATCTACACCGGCGGCGCAGCCAGCCAGAATGTGGCTCAACGCCGGCTATTGGGGGTGCCATTCAATCTGCGAATCAACTGCCGCAATACTCCGCGAATTGTTCACTACGTCCATATGTTGGGCCAACTACATCCCCCATACTCTCGCGTTCGCCGTCCAGACACGGGGATTGATCCAACAGTCCAGACCTATTCGAACCAGAAAACTCAACTCAATTTGCTTGCCAACTTGCTGGGCCGCTTAACCAAGGAAGGCTACCGGCCGGAGGACATTGCCATCTTGTCACCCTATGGTGACGAGCAATGTGCAGCGGCCGGACTTGCGGAGCCGTGGGCGGAGCAAGTTGCGCCGTTGCGAAGCTTAGTTGGGGCTGGGAAGGTGGCATACTGCACGATCCACGCCTTTAAAGGTCTAGACGCGCCCGCGGTCATCGTCACTGATCTGGACGCCGTTGGGACACAAGCTGCGGCTGATCTCCTGTACATTGCGCTGACGCGTTCGCTCGACCGCCTGTGTCTCTTGGTTAGCGAGACAGCTGCGGTTCAACTTCAGGATATTGTTATCTCAGGCTCTCCGGAAGGTGACAAAAATGCTTGACCGGCATGTGGCGAATCCCTTTGTGTCAGGATAGAGCTGGACACCTGTTACCCATAGTTTAGGATAGGGCGAGAAGGAACCTGCCACATGCCCGATCAAACCACCCTCCCAGGCACTTCGCCCGACCCCGCCGCCGCGGCGGGGGGGTCGGGCGAAGTGCGCGCCAAACGCCGCACCTTCAGCGCCCAGGAAAAAGCGCGCATCCTGCGCGAGGCCGAACGCTGCGCGCAGGGCGAATTGGGCGCCCTGTTGCGCCGCGAAG
>JBBSBO010000290.1:0-4579 GCA_038251215.1 Caldilineales bacterium | reverse complement strand
CTGGTTGTTCGCGCATTCCGAGATTGCGCGAACAACCAGGAGTCAGAAATTCAATCCGTTCTGGTGCGCCCGGTGGGGCTCGAACCCACACCCCGCGGCTTAAAAGGCCGCGTGGTCACCCAACCGATCTACATCTTTATCTACATCTCTTTGGTCAGATCGGGCGCGGTGACGGCATCGGGCACGCGGTGCGTGGTGACGAGGACCAGCAGCCAACGCGCACTGGGGCTGTTTGCGAGGATCATGACGACGATCACCGTGAGGGGGATGGCGAGGATAAAGCCTAGTGGGCCAAGCACCCATGCCCAGAAGACGAGCGAGGCCAGTGCGACGACGGGCGTCAGGTTCAAGCCTTGTCCCATCATCGCCGGCGCTACCACGTTTTCGACGCCCATATTGATGAGCAGGATGCCCAGGAAGGCCAGCACGGCCCAGCCAACGCCGGATTCAGCCAGGGCCAGCAAGGCGGGGGGCACGGCGGCAATGCCTACGCCGACATACATAATAAAGCCGAGAAAAAAGGCGAGGATCCCCCACAGCACGGCCAGGTCGACGCCCAACAGGAAGAGCCATAGCGTGATCAGCGCAGCTACAATCAGGTTAACGCGCACGCGGATCGTGAAGAAGTGCGCCACGCGCTGCGCAATTTGAGTGGCGCGCGCGTTGAGCAGGTTGTTGGGTCCCCATTCGCTGTCCATGCGCTCGGAGAGATGGGTGGTCTGCAGCAGCAGAAACACCGTGGTGACCAGCACAAACACGCCTGTCACCAGCAGCGAGCCGAGGTTGGTGAGCAGCCGCGCCATCGTGCCGAAGAGCATTTGGCGGCTGAGAAGCTCTTGGCTGAGTACGGTGGTCGACTCGATGCCCGCGCTTTCCAGCCACATTTCTAGCGTAGCGCGCAGGGTGCTGAGGCGGCTGGCGTAGAGAAAGAGGTTGCTACGCAACTGCTCTATCGAGAGATAGAGCAGCGCCAGCAAGCCCAGGCCGGCCAGCATGACGCCGGCGACCATGATCGACACGGTCAGCCAGGTGGGAAAGCCGCGCCCCAGCAGGCCGCGATAGGGCGGATAGAGCAGAACGGCCAAGAAGAGCGCCAGCAGAAACGGGCTAAGAAACGGCGAGGCCGCACGCATGCCCGCGACCACGACCACGAGGCTGGCGCCGACTAACAGTCCATTGACAAGGGGCGCGCGTACGGTTGCGTTCATTTTGGGCGCTCAAACGCGTGTATAAGCGGATAGGAATGGGAACAGTAGGCAGTAGGCGGTGTGGGGATGGGTGGCGGTCTCCGCTAGAATGCAGCCGGCGGACTCTCGCCGTGACCGCTAGGCAGCTCACCCGCGGGGCGAATGAGGTGGAGCGGCTGGTCTTCGAGGATGGCGCTCACACACTCCAGGGCGGCCAGGCGGTGCAGCGCCGTCGCGGTCGCCTCGACGAGCACAAAGCCCAGCCGGTTGGGATTCTGGCTTAAGCGCCTGCCGCCGTCGGCGTCGAGCCGGCTGTCGATGGCCGTGTACACCGCATCGCTTTGTGCGGCGACCGATGCAGCCGCGTCCTCGCGGCGCGCGGCGCGGCTCAGGTTCTCGTCTCTGTCGGAGAGGGGTGGCTGGGCGGGCAGGACAAGCGCCCGTATTTTCTCGCGCGGCCCCAGGCGGGCCAAGCGCGCTGAGAATGTCGGGCTGATCTTGTAGTGGGCGTTTGCCGCCGATTCTTGTAGAGATTGTTGTGAGGATTCGTGCGCCGGCTCGTGCGCTGCTTCCTGCGAACCTGTAGATGCCATGTGTCGCCCCGCCATTCGCCGCCTTGCAACATCTTCCAGGAAGCTGCACGCTTCCTGGAAGATGACCGAACTGCTGCCGTAGTCGTCGCGACGCAGACCCACGCTGCTTAGCTCAGCGCCGCCATTGCCTCTTCCGGCTGGATCAGGCCGTACCCCCAGCGGTTGTCGGGGCGGCGATCCTTGCCGGCCGGGTGCTTGGCCGTCTCTTTGACGGCTTGCACAATGTCGGGGATGGACGCCTTGGGGTGCGCCGCCATCAGCAGGGCGGAAATGCCCGCCACGTGCGGCGTCGCCATCGACGTGCCATCCATATAGGCGTACATATACGCGCCATCTGCACGCAGCACAGGCGGAATAGCCGAGTAGACCTGCACGCCCGGCGCCACGACGTCCGGCTTGGTCACGAACGCGTTGGCGGAGCCCGGGAAGACGAGGCTGGCGCCGCTGCTGAAGAAGGCGACATCCACACGGTTGCGCGCCATCTTCTCGACTGCGCCAATGCCCAGCGCGTTGTAGGCGTTGCCGGGCGAACTGCTGTTGCCCTGATACTCGTTGCCCACGGCTACGACAGGCAGGATCTCGTAACGGTCGATCAGGATGTCAAAGACCTGCGTGAAGAGCGGCTCGTAGTAGCTGAACCCGAGCGACATATTGATCACGTCGGACCCCTTCTGGATGCACCAGTCGATGCCTTCCAACAGGGTGCGCATCGTGGCATCGCCCACGAGTACGGCGGCCATATGGATGTGGGCCTGGGGCGCCACGCCGACCGCCACGCCGTCCGGGGTCTCGCCGCCTGCAATTGTACCACAGACGTGCGTGCCGTGACCATGCGCGTCAAACATGGGGGCGGCGTTGATGCGCCGGCCCAGCGGGTCGATCATGATGAACTCGGCAATGCGCTCTTGCAGGATCGGGTGATCGCCGAAGACGCCGGTGTCCAACACGCCGACGCTGACGCCCTGGCCCTTGGTCTTTTCCCACATACGCGGGATGCCGAGTTGCTCCAGTCCCCAGGTCATGCGACTGCGCACCTCTTGCTTGGCTAGCTCCTGATACTGGATGCCTTGCGGGCGGATCAGGTGGATGCGCTGATTGGGCAGGATGGCGACGACATCGGGCTGTTGCGCCAACGAGAGCAGCGTTTCCGGCGTTACTTCCACCGTGAGGGCGGGCAGGGCGCCATGGCTCATCGGCTCGATGGGCGCGACCGCGCCGGCAAGGTCCAGGTAGCTGCCCAGGATGCGCTGCTCCACCTCGCGGTGTGCGGCGGCCTGGGCGTAGGCCTGATACTTGCGCCGTGCGGCCCGGTCCGCGCGGCTGCGCGTGGGCGGCTTGTCGACATGTGGCGCTCGATAGAGGACGACAGCTTCGTGCCGGTTGCGGCGGTTGCTGTCGTGCAGATAAGGCTCGAAGGCCGGTGAGATCTTATCTTCTGGGTTCAAGCTAGATGCCTTTCTGGTTACACTGGTACGGCTTCACCGGCAACCTTATGATGAGAGGTTTGTTGCTCCGACGATTCCTTCGACTGGATGTTCCGTGCAGAATAGAATAAACACACGAATATGCAAGCAAGTTACGCAATAAATCTTGCTTTACATATGTAGACGCAGCGCAAGCAAAAAAGTAACGGTTGACATATTCATGGGTTTGCGAAGGGGGAAAAGCAGTTCACCGCAAAGAACGCAAAGAAAAGCAAACAGCAAGAAAAACAGCAAGAACCGCAGAGGTCGCAGAGGACTCAGAGAGAGACGATTGGGCGTGGTACCGGCATCGCTTGCCGGACGTTCGCTTTTGGGCTAGCCGCGAACAGAGGGGAAGCCAATTTTGACCGGGCTTCCCCTCTGTTGGTAGCTTTTAGATTAAGACGGCGACGGGCGCCGCGGCGCGTTTAGCTGAAGACGAAGTCGCAGGCTTCGGCGGGCATCCAGTGCGCGTCCTGGCCTTCCCATTTGACGTTGCAGCCGAGCGGGTTGGTCAAGGGCGTGCTGACGGGCTTGCCGGCGACGTGTTCCGCCAGCGCCTGATCCAGATCGTTGACCGTCATCTTGCTCACGTCCTTGGGGTTATCCACGCCGCGCCCGGTGTAGATCAGCTTGCGATCGCGGTCGAAGACGTAGAAGTGCGGCGTGCGCAGCGCGCCGTAGGCCAGGGCGACTTCCTGTGATTCGTCGTACAGATAAGGCCAGGCGAATTTGTTTTCCGCCATATGCTCGACCATGTGCGGGAAGTCGTCGTCGGGGTGGGTCACTTTGCTGTTCGAGTTGATGGCGACGAACTGCACGCCTTTATCGGCGTATTTTTTCGCCGTCTGCCGCGTCACCTCGTTCGAGCCGAGGACATACGGGCAATGGTTGCACGTAAAGAAGACGACCAGCGTGTCGGCGTCGTCAAAGTCGGACAGGCGATAGGTCTTGCCGTCGGTGGCGGGCAGCTCAAAGTCGGGAGCCTTGGCGCCTAGTTCGAGTGTAAAAGCCATCAGTTTCCTCCTGCGGAATAGATGTTTTCAGAGATGTAGCTCCTAGTATAGGCTCGAGGACCTACTCCAGTCTGTAAACAATCTCCGGCTGGGCGCTTTGCATTTCCATGGGCGGCAGGCCGTTGATCATGCCCTCTAGATCATTGGCGACGAGATGGCCGATGTTGCGCAGGTCGCGCGTGACCGAGCCGGCGCGGTGGGCCGAGAGAATCACGCCCGGCGCCGTGCGGATGGGGTGGTCGAGCGCAGGCGGCTCCTGCGGGAAGACGTCGATGGCGGCCTTAAAGCGCCGCGCGTGCAACAGATCGGTCAGCGCGTCG
>JBBSBO010000289.1:0-4592 GCA_038251215.1 Caldilineales bacterium | reverse complement strand
TGGCGCCGGTCCAGCCTGGGCTGCGGCTGGTAGAAGAAAAGATGAAAACGGTGGAGTCTTCGCTCTTCACGCCGTTGGCGACCGCCTTTGTCGACCTGATCGGCAGCGGCGGCAAACGGCTGCGCCCGGCCGTGGCGCTGATGGCGGCGCGCTTCAACGGCAACCTGGACGCGAGCGATCAAGAAGCGCGCGACCAATATGAGCACGTCATCTCGCTGGCGGCTTCGGTGGAGATGCTGCACACCGCCACCCTGGTCCATGACGACGTGATCGACGGCGCGCTGTTGCGCCGCGGCGCGCCCACGCTCAACGCGCTGTGGAACCGCGGCGCCACCGTGCTGGCAGGCAACTATATGTTCGCACGCGCCGCCTACTTCGCCGCACAGACGCGCAACCCGCGCGTGATCCGCATCTTCAGCGACACGCTGGAGGTCATCGTCGAGGGCGAGCTGCGCCAGATGCGCTCGCGCCACCAGTTTCGCCAGCCCAAGGAAGAGTATTACCAGCGCATCTATGCCAAAACCGCCAGCCTCTTTTGCGCGGCGACCGAAGCCGCCGCCACGCTCTCCGGCCTGGACGAGCCGGCGGTGCAACGGTTGCGCGATTACGGCTGCAACCTGGGCATGGCCTTCCAGATCGTCGACGATATCCTCGATTTTACGGGCGACGCCAACAGCCTGGGCAAGCCTGCGGGCAGCGACTTGCGCCAGGGCACCTTGACGCTGCCCTTCTTCTACTATCTGCAAGGCACGCCGCAGCCGCAGGCGCTGCTCGACCAACTGGAGGCGCGCTACAGTGGCGAGTCGAACGGCGACGACGACGCCTGGAGCCGGAGTGTGACCCAGGTGGTGCAAGATCTGCGCGCCGGCCCCGCCGTCGAGGCGGCGCGACAAGAGGCCGTCGTCTTCCTGGAGCGGGCCACCTCCGCCCTGGCGCCCTTGCCCGACAACCCGTATAAAGAAGCCATGCTGGATCTGTGCGATTTCGTCGTCCAGCGCACCTACTGAGAAAAAATAAACCGCAAAGAGCGCAAAGAACGCAAAGAAAAAGCAACAGCAAGAACAGCAAGAAAACAGCAAGAAATAGGAATGACTGGCGCTGCATCCCTGCTCTGAAATGTTTCCCTACTGATGGCTGCTAATCAGCCGGTTGACCTCTCGATCCTTATTGTCACATGGAACGTGTGGGATTTGCTGCGCGCCTGTCTGCAATCGATCGAGGCGCTGAGTTGGGCGGCTGGCGCACTCGACCGACAGCGTCGCTTTGGTCCGGCGGACGCGCCGCTGAGCTTGGAGGTGATCGTCGTCGACAACGCCGCTGAGGGCGCGGCGGATGCTACGGCGGATCTGCTGCCGGCGCGCTTTCCCTGGGTGCGCTATATCCGCAGTGAGCGCAACTTGGGCTTTACGGCAGGCAACAACCGGGCGTATGCCGCCTCGCGCGGGCGCTTTGTCCTCTTCCTCAACCCCGACACGGAAATCACGCGCCCGTGTGCGGGCGAGGACAGCCTGTGGCGGCTCTATCGCGCCGTGGCGGGCGACGCCACCGTGGCGCTGGCAGGGCCGCAGCTGCGCTATGCCGACAACAGCGTGCAGAGCAGCCGCCGCCGCTTCCCCACGCGCCTCACCGGCTTCTTCGAGAGTACGTGGCTGGGTCGCCTGTGGCCCGGCAACCCGTGGGCGCGACGGCTGCATATGGACGATTGGCCGGCGGACTTCGCGCACGACGTGGATTGGGTGGTGGGCGCGGCGATGCTGGCGCGACGCGCGGCGTTGGAGCAGGTGCGCATGACTGCATACGCCGGGCCGTTCGACGAGGGCTTCTTTATGTACAGCGAGGAGCTGGACCTCTGCCGCCGGCTCAAGGGCGCGGGCCGGCGCATCATCTACGCGCCGCAAGCCGTGATCGTGCATTACGAGGGGCGCAGCAGTGAGCAAGCGGTGGCGGCGCGCCATATTCGCTTCAATACGAGCAAAGTCCGCTATGTGCGCAAGGTCTTTGGCCCCGCCTGGGCCGAGGCGCTGCGGCGCTATTTGCTCCTCGAATACCGCGTGCAGCTGTGGCTGGAGCAGGCCAAGCGGCTGGCGGGGCACAAGCCCGAGCTGCGCGCCCAGCGCATCGACGTCTACCGCCGGACCCTCGCCGACGGCCTGCGGCCCCCGCGCTAACTTCCCTTTTACACCGAACTCAATAGCTCCGCCAACGCCTGCGGCGTTGTCACCGGCAGGCGGCAGGTGTAGTTCGTGCAGACATAGGCCGCGGGCTGCCCGTCCACCAGGGTGCGGCCCTCCAGCACGGGTAGGTCGCTTTCCTCCTGCGGAAGCTTGAGCGCGAGTACGGTCGTGGGCAGGTAGCGGCTGCGCACGACGTGCAGGAGCGCCTGCGTGGCCTCGCCGGCGGGGTCGCCTACGAAGGCGATCTCGCGGCTGGGCGCGAGCAGGGCGTTGAGGTTGCCCAACATGCGCCCGAAGCCGAGCGACTGCTGCGTCAGCGCGTCCTTGATGGTGAGCACGATGGTTTCAGCCTCGCGGCGATATTCTTCCTTGCCCAGCAGCGCGGCAAGGCGGATCAGCGACTCGGCGGCGAGGGCGTTGCCGCTGGGGATGGCGTTGTCGATGAAGTCCTTGCGCCGCACCACCAGCTGCTCGTGGTCGACGCCGGTCTGGTAGAAGGCCCCGCGTTCGGCGTCGTGGAACTGCGCGAACATCACGCCGGTGAGGCGCACGGCTTCGTCCAGCCAACGCTGCTCGAATGTAGCTTCGTACAGTGCGATCAGCCCGCGCACGAGCGCGGCGTAGTCTTCCACATAGGCGTTGAAGCGGGCGCGCCCGTCTGCTGCGTTACCCTTGAAGCTGCGGTAGAGCTTGCCATCCGCCTGGCTCATGTGCGCCAGGACGAAGTCCGCCGCGCGGGCCGCGGCTGCCAGGGCCGGCGCGTGGTCCAGGGCCGCGCCGCACTCCACCAGGGCGTGGATCATCAGCCCGTTCCATTCGGTCAGGATCTTCTCGTCGCGCGCGGGCTTGACGCGCTGCTCGCGCAGGGCGAAGAGCGTGGCGCGCGCTTGCGTCAGCAACTCCTCCGCCTCGGCGGGCGGCAGGCCGATCTTCTGGGCGACGGCTTCCACGCTGCGCGCCACGTAAAGGATGTTGCGGCCCTCGAAGTTGCCGCGTGCGCTCACGCCGTAATAGCTCTTGAAGACCTCGGCCTGGCGCGCGTCCAGCGCTGCGTCGATCTCCGCCGGCGTCCACACAAAGAACTTGCCCTCTTCGCCCTCGCTGTCGGCGTCCTGCGTGCTGTAGAAGCCACCGTCGGGCGCGGTCATCTCGCGCAGCACGTAGGCGATGGTTTCGTCCACCACGCGCCGGAAGAGCGGGCGACCCGTGACCTGCCAGGCGTGCAGGTAGGCGAGCAGCAGTTGCGCGTTGTCGTACAACATCTTCTCGAAGTGCGGCGTCAGCCACACGGCGTCGACGCTGTAGCGGTGGAAGCCGCCGCCGAGCTGGTCATAGATGCCGCCCAGGGCCATCTGCTCCAGCGTGCGCCCGGCCATATTGAGGGCGTGCGGGTCGCCGTTGCGCAGATATTGCGTCAGGGCGAAGTCGAGCGTCATCGGCTGGGGGAACTTGGGCTGATTGCCGAAGCCGCCGCGCTCCTCGTCGAAGCGCTGGTAGAGGTAGGCGACGGCCTCGTCGAGCATGAGGTCGCTGAGGTCGCTGCTTTGGCTTTCGAGTTCGGCGCTCTGTTCCAACATGCCGGTCAACTGCTGCGCCTGCTGGTCGACCTGATCGCGACGGTGCTGGTAGACATCCGCGATCGAGCGCAGCATCTGGGGGAAGCTGGGCAGGCCATGGCGCGGCTCGGGCGGGTAGTACGTGCCGCCATAGAAGGGCCGCCCCTCCGGCGTGAGGAAGACGCTCATAGGCCAGCCGCCTTGCCCGGTGAGGGCCTGCACCGCGTCCATGTAGATGGCGTCGAGGTCGGGCCGCTCCTCGCGGTCGACCTTGATGCTGACGAACAACTCGTTCATCAGGGCGGCGGTGGCTTCGTTCTCGAAGCTCTCGCGCTCCATCACATGGCACCAGTGGCAGGCGCTGTAGCCGATGCTGAGGAAGATCGGCTTGTCCTGCGCGCGCGCCAGGGCCAGCGCCTCCTCGCCCCAGGGATGCCAGTCCACGGGGTTGTGCGCGTGTTGCAGCAGATAGGGCGAAGTCTCCTGGGCGAGGCGGTTGGTGTGGGCGTGTGCGGGCATGATGGCTCCTGGGTGAGATGCGTATGGAATCGCAGGCAACAGAGGCGAGCGTGCGCGAGGCAGCGCCCCTCTGACAAATATCGTGTGTGCATCCTACCACAGCCCAGCCCCTGCGTCAGGAGTCATGATCCGTATAGGCGAGATTGCGGCAGGCGGCGCGCGGCCCGCCCCTACCCCTTGCTTCTCTCTGTGAACCTCTGTGGCCTCTGTGGTGAACCGCCGTTGCTTTTCTTGCTGTTGCTGTTCTTCGCGCCCTTTGCGTCCTTTGCGGTTTGCTGTTTTTCTCGCACGTTTTCCAAAAGCTTGACACGCACCCACCCCGCGAGTATACTCTGCCTCACTT
>JBBSBO010000288.1:0-4596 GCA_038251215.1 Caldilineales bacterium | reverse complement strand
TGCCAGGGTGCGCGCAAAGACATGGCGACCGTCTTCGCCCGTGGCTACGAAGAAACAATAGTCGCTGGGCGACGGGTTGCGCGTCGACTCGATGGCGCTGAGGCCGGGGCTGGCAATCGGTCCCGGCGGCAGGCCCGGGGCAAGATAGGTGTTGTAGGGGCTGGTGACGGTGACATATTCTTGGATGCGCTGCGGCTTCCACCACCAATTGCCGAGCACGCCGCGCGCATATTGCACGGTGGGGTCAGCCTGGAGGTAGTTGCCGCCCACCTCGGCCGCACAGATGCCGTTGAGGCGGTTGATGTAGACGCCGGCGATCAGCGGGCGCTCGTCGGCCTGCACGGCCTCGCGCTCGACGATGCTCGCCATCGTCACCAGGTTACGCCCGCTCAGCCCGCTACCGCCGCCCACCAAGCCGTCGCGGCCAACCTTGTCCTCAAAGTTGTCGAGGAAGGCCGCCAGCACGATCTCCGCGTCGGCGGCAAAGACAGGGAAGCGATAGGTGTCGGGGAAGAGGTAGCCCTCCAGCCCGGCGTCGAGCGGCAAGTCCTGCAGGAAGTCGTAGTCGTCGAAAATCGCTAGGCTGCGCGGCTGGCGCACGGCGGCCAGGAAGCGCTCCGGCTCCATGACATTGTTCTCGGACAGGCGCTCGGCTATCTCCTCGGCGCGGAAGCCTTCGGGAATGGTCACGACCACTTCCTCGAAGAGCGCAGTTTGCAGCGCTTGCGCCAGTTGGGGGATCGTCATGGTTTCCGCCAGCATGAAGTTGCCGGCTTCGATGCGGCGCTCGAGGCCGGTGACGCGCAGATAGAGGTTGAAGAGATCGGCGTCGCGCACCAGGCCGTCGGCGGCGAGGCGGGCGGCGATGAAGCGCGCCGGCTCGCCGGGGCTGATCACAAAGGGGCGCGGCCGCGGGTTGTCGCCTGCGGGGATCGCCAGTTCCTGCTCGCGCAGGCGCAGGCTGTAGGCCAGCACCTGGCGTTCGATGTTGTCCGGCGTCAGCGCGCCCTGGCCCGCATTCGGGTCGATCAACCCAGCGGTGGCTTTGGGCGCGCCCAGGAACTGCTCCGTCAGATGCGCGCTGGAGACGAGCCAGGCCCCTGTCAGCACGGCGACGACCATTGCCAAAAACAGCAGGCGCAGCAGGGTGCTGAGCAAGTTCTCCGGGCGAATCCACGCGCGCCACCCTTCGCCTGGCGGCGCGCCGGCGTGTCGAAAGAGGTTGCTCTGGGTGTCGGATTTCATAGGCGGTTGCGGCTCGGCTAAATCCTGGCGCGCCCTCTAGGCTTTGGGCGGCAGGTCGATGCGCCCAAAGTCCGGGCGCGCGGGTGCGGTTTGGTTGTCCAGATAGCTGCGCAGGATCACGGCGGCGGCGACGGCGTCCTCGCCGCGGCGTTCATCGCCCGGAGCCAGCATGCCCGCCGCCAGGATCTGCTGGGCGGCATAGGTGCTCAGCCGTTCATCCCAAAAGACAATGGGGAGCGGCCTGCCCAGCAGCACGCGCAACGCATGGGCCAGGCGCATCGCCCACTTGCGCACCGTGCGCGTTTGCTCGCTGTCGCTGCCGTCCATATTGAGAGGCAGCCCGCAGATCACGGCGACGGCCTCTTGTTCGGCGACAATGTCCGCCAGGCGGGCAAAATCCTCGCGGCGGCTGCCGCGCGTGAGCACGAGCAGCGGGCGCACGGTCAGGCGCAGCGGGTCACACGCCGCCACGCCGATGCGCGCCAGGCCCACGTCGAGGGCGAGCAGCTTGCCGGCGATCTCCTGCGGCATCTCATGCGGTGTCTCGTGCGGGGGCGCTTGGCCGTTCACATCACTGGTCACGGTGACGGCGTTTCGGTTGAACTGCCGTAGTCCACGCGCACCTGGATGCGGTTGGCAAACTGTGGCAGCGCGCGCAGCCAATCCGGGTCGCGATAGATGGCGGGCGGCCCTTCCAGCGGCCAGCGCGCGGCGATGGCCTGCACGGCTTCGTCGGGCGTCATGCCGGCGACGAGGCGCTTCACCTCTACCGGGTCGATGGGAATGACGTGATCCGCCGTGGCTGTCATGGTGAAGCCGACGCTGCGTCCCAACGAGGTGACGCCGGGCACGCGCTCGAACTGCACGCTGTCCGCCACCAAGAGGCCGCGCTCGGGCACTTCTTCGCGCAGCGCGGCCAGCATGACGTCCTGCGTCTGCTCTTGGCTGAGCGCCGTGCCCTGTACGAGTGAGCGCAGCGTCAGGCCCACCTCGTCGCCTTCGTCGTCGTTGAACTTGTCGAAGGCCTGCGCCACCGTGAAGATCTGCACAGACTCGGCGGGCAGCCATTCGCCGGGTTCAAGTTCGGCTTGCAGCGCCTCGAACGCCTTGGCTTCGACGATGGCTTGGGTTTGGGCCAGCAGGTTGTCCTTATCCTGCTGTGTCACCACGCGCACCAGGTTAGAGCCGCCGCCGTAGGTCGCGTCGGGGTTGGCGGCGCGCACGCGGAAGCGCAGCGCGCCGTTGACCGTGTTGATGGTGTTGGCGCGCACGTTGCCGCCCACGCCCGGCTCCAGCGCCTCAATCGGCGCGCTCACGCGTACGCCGACGCCGCCTTCGAGCTTGGCGGCCTGCGTCGTGCGGAAGTTCACGGGCGTGCCTGTACTCGTGCCGACCACCGTGCCCACGGGAATGTCGACAGTCGCCGCGCCGAGGTTGTTGAAGACGACCGTGCCGACGGCGTTGTCCACCGCCTTTTGCTGCGAGCCGGTGGTGGGGATGGAGCCGCTTTGCTCCAGCGTTACTTCCACCAGCCTGCCCGGCACGGCCCGCGCCTCGATGTCCGCCGCGGCGAGCGCCGGGTCCGCCGTGATCTGCACGGTGACGGCGGTCGGTTCCAGGCCGGGCGTCAGCGTGATGGTGGCAGCGGGCAAGATGTTGAGGGCAAAAGCCGCCAGCATGGCCGCGATCAAAAGGGCCATTACGATCTGCCCGGAGGCGCGCAGCCACCACGGGGTGGGCCGGCGATAGGCCCCCTCTTGCGTGATGCGCTGGCGGCGCGCCTTGCGCGCGGCGGGGCGCGTGGAGCGCGCCACAATCTCGTCGCGCCGCCAGGCGGGCGCTTCCGGCAAACCGGCATCCGGCTTGCGCGGGTCTACCAGCGGGACGATGGGATGCATCGTGAAGCGATCGGCGGGGACATCTTGCCGGCGCGTGTAGGCGGGGATACCGGCGATGGCCGCACTTTTGCGCGTTGCCTGGTTGCGCGTGACCAGGGCGAGGTCTACGCGTTGGATTTGGGCTTGGCGCAGCAGGAGGCGCATGTGCGCCAGGCTGTCCAGCCCTGTCCACTCGGGCGGCAGCTCGAGGACGATGTGCCGGTTGTTGCGGCGGCTGAGTTGCCGGCGCACGGTCTCGAAAGCGGCGTCGGGTGGAACGGTCAGGAATGCGGGCATAATGGCGATGACATCAGCGGCTATTGCCGGCGAACCGCGCCGAGGCGCAAGTCAGCCGGCGCCGGCCGTCTGATTCAGCGAAGGTTCTCTTCCACCCAGGCGGGCACGCGTTGCAGAGCGGCGGGCAATTTGCCGGCATCCTTGCCGCCGGCTTGCGCCATGTGCGGCGCGCCGCCGCCGCCGCCGCCGATCAGCGGGGCGATGGCCTTGACCAAGTTGCCGGCGTGCATGCCGCGCTTCGTCAGGTCCGGCGTCACCGCCGCGACCAACTGCGGGCGCTCGCCGATCACGGCGCCCACGACGACGACGCTGCTGCCCAGCTTGTCGCGCAGCCAGTCTGTTACCTGGCGCATGGTGTCGGCGTCGGCGGCGTCGATCTGCACAGCAAGCACGGAGACGCCGTGTACCTGCACCGTCTGGTCGAGCAGGTTCTGCGTTTGGCTGAGGGCCAATTGCTGATTGGCCTGGGCCAGCTCGCGCTGCAACTGCTGGTTTTGCGCCTGCAACTGCTCGACGGCTTCCGCCACGTTGTCCGGCGCGGCGTGCAGCAGCTCGGCTGTGCGCGCCACCGTGTGCAGGCGGCGCTCGACTAACTCTTCGGCAGCGCGGCCGGTCGCCACTTCGACGCGGCGGATGCCCGCGGCGACGCCGCCTTCGCTGAGGATGCGGAAGTTGCCGATCTCGGCGGTGGAGTCGACGTGCGTGCCGCCGCACAGTTCCATGCTGACGCCTTCGCCTTCGTCTTCACCGAAGCTGACCACGCGCACTTCGTCTCCGTACTTCTCGCCGAAGAGCGCCATGACGCCTTCTTCCACAGCGCGCGTATATGAGGTCCAACGCGTGTTGACGGGATAGTTGGCTAAAATCACGGCATTGGAACGCCGCTCGATCTCGGCGAGTTCCGCCTTGCTCACCGGCTGCGAGTGCGTGAAGTCGAAGCGCAGGCGTTCCGGCGCCACCAGCGAACCGGCCTGATGGACGTGTTCGCCCAGCCGTTCGCGCAGCGCGGCGTGCAGCACGTGCGTGGCGGTGTGGTTGCGCATGATGTCCCAGCGCCGTTCGGTGTCGATCACGGCGACGGCGGGGTCGCCCACGCAGACGGCGCCCGCAGTGACTTCGCCGATGTGGACGATGAGGCCGGGGATGCGGCGGCGCGTGTCCGTCACCTGCACGCTCC
>JBBSBO010000287.1:0-4605 GCA_038251215.1 Caldilineales bacterium | reverse complement strand
GTCAGTTTGCCCGTTACGTGGACACGATGGACAAGCCGGACGACTATACGGTCGTCTTCAACCTGACCGAGCCGAACTCCCGCTTCCACGCCGTCTTTACCGTGCGCTGGAACGCCTGCTTCATGATGCCGAAGCACATCTTCGAGGCGCAGCCGGATCCGCTAGCCTATACCTTCTACCCGCCGGTCAGCCTCGGCTCGTATGTCCTGAAGGACCACGACCCCAATGGCGACTGGTTCATCTGGGAACGGCGCGAGGACTGGGAGCGCACGACGCTGGCACGCTTCGGCATGCCGGCACCGAAGTACGCTATGTACGTCGCGCCCGGGCCGAGCGACAAGAAGGTGATGGCGCAGACTGCCGGCGACCTGGACGTGATCCACGACATGGCGCCGGAAGGCATGATCACGCTGGCGAAGACCAACCCGACTTCGCGCGGCTGGTTCCCGTCCTTCCCCTGGGCGCACCCTGATCCGACGCTGCCTTCGGTACTGTATAACAACGATGTGCCCGGGTTGGACAACCGCGATGTGCGCTGGGCATTGACGCTGGCGATCGATATCGTGCGCGTGGCGATGGCTTCGTACCGCGGCGCCGCGACGATCTCGGCGATTCATGTGCCGCCGACCGGCATGTACCCCGAATACTACTTTGAGCCGATGCAGGACTGGCTCAACGCGTTTGAGCTGGATCTGGGCGGGGGCGAGATGTACAAGCCCTACGATCCGAACGCGGCGCAGAAGATCGCCGACGAAGCGCGCAAGTCGCTGGGCGACCTCGTGCCGACCGATCCCGAAGAGATCAAGAAGTACACCGGCTACGGCTGGTGGAACCACGATCTGGACGCAGCCGAGAAGCTGATGTTGAAGGCCGGCTTCACGCGCGATGGCGACGGCAAATGGCTGAAGCCCGACGGCGAGCTGTTCACGCTGACGATGTTGGCTGAAGGCGACACGCGCGCCGTCATGGGCCGCGGCGCCGCCATGATCGTGGAGAACTGGGTCGAGTTCGGCATCGACGTCTCGCAGGACACGCGCGACAACGCGTCCCGCGGCGCCATGGAACTGATTGGCGACTTCACCACGGCGTTCGGCTGGACGATTGAGACCTGGGGCGGGCATCCGGACCTATTCTTCTTCCTCCAGTCCTGGCATTCGGATCTGTATGCGCCGATTGGCACGAACGCCAATGGCCGCAACCGCATGCGCTGGCAGGATCCGGAACTGGACCGCATCATCGAGGAGATCCAGAAGATCGACTTCGACGACCCGAAGGGCATTGAGTTGGGTCTCGAGTTCGTCAAGCTGGCCTGCACCGAGATGCCGATCACGCCGATCATGTCCTACAACGTGTTCACGTGCTGCGACTGGAGATATTGGGAAAACTTCCCGACCTTCGAGAACCCGTATACCAATCCGGTTCCGAACTGGGCCAATAGCAAGTATATGTTCGTGAAGATTAAGCCGAAGGCATAGTTGCGCTGGAGGCGAGGCTCCCCCTGCGGCGGCAGCTGCAGGGGGAGCTTTCACACTAGGAGGGCCAAACGTGCGTAAGTTTGTCCTGAATTATCTGATTCCCCGTATCCTCCAGTTCTTCTTGGTCATCTTCGTGGGCGTGACGATTACGTTTATCATTCCGCGTCTTTCACCGGTCGATCCGGTGGAGGCGCAGATCAACCGCGTGATGATGAGCGGATCGCAGGTTAGCCCGGAAGCGGTGATCAGTCTGCGTGATGCGCTGACCGAGCTGTATGGGCTAGAGGGCAGCTCGTTGCAGCAGTATTTCGCCTTTTGGGGCCGTCTGCTGCGCGGCGACCTGGGGCCGTCGCTGGCAACCTTTCCCACGCCCGTGACGACGTTGCTGGCGCGTGCGATGCCGTGGACCTTCGGCCTGCTGATGACGTCGATTATGATCTCCTGGATTGTGGGCAATATCCTGGGGGCGCTCGCCAGCTATTATGAAGGAAATCGGGCGATCCAGGTTGTGGATGTGCTGAGCCAGGCCGTGCGCCCGATCCCCTATTACATTATGGCGCTGCTGCTGCTCGTGTTCTTCGCGTACTGGTGGCCGATTTTTCCGTTCAGCGGCGCTTATCCGCCGGGTACGGTGCCCAATCTGAGCCTGAGCTTCATTTTGACGGTGATCTATCACTCCATCTTGCCGCTGTTGAGCTTGGTGGTGATCGGCATAGGCGGTTGGTTTATCGGCATGAAGTCGCTGACATCGAACATTATCTCCGAAGACTATGTGGTGTATGCGGAAAACGCCGGGTTGGGCAAGAACCGCATTCTGTCCCAGTACATTATGCGCAATGCCTTGCTGCCGCAGATCACGGGGCTGGCGCTGCAAATCGGCCTGATCTTCAGCGGCGCCCTGATCATGGAGGTAGTCTTTGGCTATCCGGGCATGGGCACGCTGACTTTCCAGGCGGTGATGGCGAACGACTACTCGCTGATCATGGGGATCACGCTGCTCTCGATCGTGGGCGTGGCGACAATGGTGTTGATTCTTGACTTAGTCTACCCGCTGTTTGACCCGCGGGTCCGCCACCAGTAGGGCGTGAACTATGCTGACAGTTTTTCGAGATCTACTCAAGTACGACGGCCGTTTTCGCGTGGCCTTTGTTCTCCTGCTCCTGATCGTGATCATGGCGCTGCTCAGCTTCGTGTCGCCATTTGACCCGAAGAAGACGTTCATGGTGCCGCAAGATATGCCGCCCTCGCTGGAGCATCCTTTCGGCACGACGTCACGCGGGCAGGATCTATTCTGGTGGATGACTTTTGCGGTGCGCAATTCGCTGCTGCTGGGCATCATCTGCGCCGTCGTGTCGCGCATCATCGCCATCTTTGTGGGCCTGACGGCCGGTTATCGCGGCGGCTGGGTTGACAAGATCTTGATGTCGCTCAACGACAGTTTCGTCGTGCTGCCGGTGCTGCCCATTTTGATCCTGCTCAGCTTTTTGCTGCGTGGCAAGATGAGCTTGTGGGCGTTGGGCGTGGTGTTGGGCCTGTTCGGCTGGCCGTGGGACGGCAGGTTGATCCGCTCGCAGGTGTTGAGCCTGAAGGAGCGTTCCTTTACGCGCACGGCGGTGTACTCCGGCGCCAGCCCGTTCTGGATCACGATGCGCGAGCACTTCCCCTTTGTGCTGCCGGTGGTATTCGCGACCACCATCAACAACATGTTGTGGGCGATCGGCATGGAGGTCACGCTCAGCGTCTTGGGGCTGTCGGATGTGACGGTGCCGACGATCGGCACGGCGATCTACTGGGCGAACCAACACCAGGCGATGGTGGCGGGCGTGTGGTGGTGGCTGGCGGCGCCCATTTTGGTCGCGATGATTCTGTTCTTGGGTCTTTATCTCTTCTTCTCGAGCGTGAACGAGTTCATCGACCCGCGGACACGCTTGCGACGGATTGGAGCATAACCCATGGCTCTATTGCACATGGAAGATGTGAAGGCGTATTATCGCACGGATGCCTATGGCATTTCCAGGTCGGTGCGCGCGGTCGATGGGGTCTCGATGGAGTTGTACGAGAACGAGATCTATGGCGTGGCGGGCGAGTCGAGCTGCGGCAAGACGACGTTGATCAAGGTGATCTCCGGCACAGTCAAACCGCCGCTGCGCATTGAAGCCGGCAATATCGAATACAATTTCGGCGCCTTCCACATGGACATGCGCCAGATCGATCCGGAGGAGATGCGCCAGAACGTGCGTTGGAAGGAGATCTCCTACGTCATGCAGGGTTCGATGAGCGTGTTGAACCCCGTGCGTAAGATCATGCGCACGTTTGAGGACATCGTAGGCACGCATCAGGGCATTCCCGACAAAAAGGCGTTTCGCGAACAGATGCGCGAACATGTGATGCGCCTAGGTTTGCCGCCGGATGTCCTCAGTCTGTACCCGCACCAACTGTCGGGCGGCATGCGCCAGCGCGTGGCGATTGCACTAGCGACGGTATTTAACCCCAGCTTGATCATTGCCGATGAGCCGACGACGGCGCTCGACGTGGTGGTGCAGCGCGGCGTGCTGCATATGCTGAAGGAAATCCAGGCGGAGAGCGCCAACACGGTGCTGCTCGTGACGCACGACCTGGCGGTGCATGCCAATGTGGCGGACCGGGTGGGCATCATGTACGCAGGCCGGATTGTGGAAGAAGGGCCGACGCAGACAATTTTCAACGCGCCGCGCCATCCATATACGGAGCATCTGATCAACTCTCTGCCAGTGATTGGCGACAAATCGATGAAGAAGAGCCTGGGCGGAGCGCCGCCCAATTTGGCTGATCCGCCGAGCGGTTGTCGCTTTCATCCGCGCTGCCCGCTTGCCATAGATATCTGTCAGACGGTCAACCCGGAAATGGTGATGCTGTCGGATCGCCACCGGGCGGCCTGCCATCTTGTGACGGAGGCCAGTCAATGAGCGCCGACCGGAAATTGCTGGACGTCGATCATGTCACGGTGTCGTTTCATATCGGCGGGATTATTGCGGGCGGTCAGCTGGTCGCGGTAAATGATGTGTCGTTCGCCATCTATGCAGATAAGCCGGAGATCTACTCGATCGCAGGCGAGAGCGGCAGCGGCAAGACGACCTTGGCTAACGTGCTG
>JBBSBO010000286.1:0-4615 GCA_038251215.1 Caldilineales bacterium | reverse complement strand
GTCAGGCAACTCTTCCCATTCGTCCAGCCGCCAGGCGCCGGCATTCAGATAGAGGAGCGGCTCGCCCTCGTTGCCGAGGACCAAGACCAGGCTGTCCTCCGTGTCGACGGCGATATCCTCCAGCGCCAGGCCCGCGGCTACGAGGACAGCCATTTTCCCGTCGATGGCGTCCGTGCCGGAGAGAGGTTCGCTGTCGAGATCGGGATAGCAAAGCACACCGTACAGCTCGAAGAAGACGCCGCTTTCGAGATACACGTCCAGATCGACGGCGCTGTCGGTCAGCTCGCCTGCGTCGAGGGCTTGGGCGACGGAGTCTTCCCACACGGCGATGCCGACGATGGCTTCACCGTTGAGCGCGGTAAGTTCGTCGAGCGTTTCGTCGTCCACGACCAGGTTGACGTCGACGTCGTCTGTGCCGTTTGTGCTGGTTTGGCTGTTGCGGGGGGATGGGGTCATGGTTAGCTCTCCTTGCGGCCTGCGCTGCGCGGCGGGCCAGTGACAATCATGCGCGTGGGGATAAAGGTAGGGGCGTCGAAGAACTCGCCGCCGGCGGCAAAATGGCTGAAGCGAACGGGCAGGCCGCGGTCGATCATGAGGTTGGGGCCATCCATTAAGTGAAAGTGGAGATGCGGCCCGGGGGAATAGCCGCTGTTGCCCACGCGGCCGAGCAAGGCGTTGCGCTGCACCATTTCGCCCTGGCGCACGGCGAGGCCGGCCTGTTGCAGCGCGGCGAAGTAGCTGAACTCGCCGTTGGCGTGGCTGATGGCGACGGCGTTGCCCAGCAGACGCCGCGGGTCGCCGCGCATCATGGCCGGATCCGGCGCGGCGCCGGGGGCGAGGTCAGGCATGTCATAGCAGGCATAAGCGATTTTGCCGCCCGCCGTGGCATAGACAGGCTGATCCCAGCTGTAGTGTTCCTCTAGACGTGCGCCAGAGCCTTGATAGATGGCATTGTCCGGCCCGAGGCGTACAAAATCCACGGCGTAAGGCTGGCTGAACGGCTCGGACTTGTGCAGATCGCTCCAGTCGGCGGCCTGGATCGCCCACCAGGAGCCTTCCAGCGGGAAATAGACGTCGGTGGCTTGGCTAGGGAAGGTGACGGCGATCTGGAGTTGGCTTTGGCGCGACTCGCCCGTGCTTTCGTCTTTGCCGACGACGGTGACTTCGAGGTGGCTGAGCAGTTCATAGCCGTGCAGCATGAAGTGCAGGCCGCGCAGGGCGATGCCGGTGCCCGGAGGAATCTCGAGCGAATCGAGGCCGACCTTCAGGCGGATCACGCGAGCAGGCCAGCGCTGCTCAAAGAGCATCTGATGGCCCGCATAGCCGCGCACGACGAGGCCGGTCAGCTCGAAGATCGCGCCGAGGGCGGTGACGCCGAGGTCGAAGGCAACTTCCTGCATCGGCCCGAGGTGGGGGAAAGGCAGGCGGTCATAGAGGGCGGCGAAGATGGCGGGCGGCCTGCTTTCCAGCGCCAGGCGGGCCACATCGGGATCAGGTTGCGTTGGCCCCTGTGGGGGCGGCTGGGACGGGTCAAGTGGTGAAGTCACGGCGATTCCTGTCTTAGCGGCCTTGCTTAACCTGATGGCTGAGCGGCTCGGTGTCCTGCATGAGCGTACGAAGGCGCGCGTCGAGCGCGGCAAAGGCTCCGGCGCGCTGCTCCGCTGTGCCGGAGCGCACGGCCTGGAAGTTGTCGAGCAGGGCCGCGGCGGTCGCCGGCGCGATACGATAGAGCGTCTCTTCGGTTTCCAGCGAGTCTAGCCGCACCCAGCGGTCGATCCAGTCGCCCAGGTAGGTAGTATAGCAGGCGTGGCAGCGCCACAAGGTAAAGGTCTCTTTGTCGTCGTGCGCTGTGGGCATGGTCAGCGCGCCCAGGCCGGCGATGCGCCCCTGGCACGCAAAGCACGGCTCCGTGCCCACGGCGGTCGCCTTGCGCAGGGGCAGCAGAGGGTAAAGCTGGGGGCTTGCGGTATTGCTTTGCGGAAGCAGGCGGGCGCGCAGGCGCTGCCACAGGCTGGGCGTGGGCTGCGGCACGGTATCTTCGAGCGCAGGTGACGCGTTTCCTGTCTGTGACGCGTGCCCACTGGCGGCAGGTGCGAGGTCGCCGGCGACGCGCCAGTGGGGACATGCCGGCGCCAGCGACGACTGGGCGGCGAGTTGTGCGGTTGCGGGAGGCGGCTCCGCGCTGGGTTGATAGGTACAGCGGCCTACCGACAGGCCGTCTGCCGTACTGTTCGGCTGCTCATGCCACCAGGTACACGTACCGCAGGCGTGCAAGGACCAGTCGCGCCGGTCTAGCTCGGCGGCGAGGGCTGAACAAGCGCCGCGAGCGTCGGTCACAGCGAGGCGGAAGGCGGGCAGGGTGGCGGCGTCATCGGCAGGCGGGCCGTCGGGATGAAAGAGCGGGCCGGGCGGCTGCTGGTCCCAGGCCAGGCGGAAGCGGCGCGCCTGCGTCCCCGGCGTATCCACGGGCGCGGCCAGAAGCCGCTGATAGACGACGGGTCGCTCGCCCGGATAGATGCCGGACATGGTGCCTAGATTGAAAGGGTCTGGCCGCGGGCCATCGGGCATGGCTATTCCTGTGTGGTCGCGTTGTGCGCCGAAGGGGCGCGCCTACTGGCCTGTGGTCTCATTGATCAGGGCGGCAGTCTCCACGACAATGCTTTGCGTCTCCTGCGCGCCGGTCAGCGCCTTGAAGATCATGTCGCCGCCATAGCGCCAGAACGCGTCCATGTGCGGGCCGTGCGGCATGGCTTGCGCTGTATTCGCCTGCTGGGCGAAGCCCGCCAGCAGCGGATCCGCGCCGTCGATGGCAGCCGCGCGATTGGCGGGCAGCCTGCCCGCTGTCTGCGTCAGGATCGTGCCGGCGGCGGGGCCGGTCAACTGCTCGGCAAGGAGCAGGGCAAGCTCTTGCTGCGCGGGCGATGCCTGCGGGTTGACATAGACGGCGTCTGCATAGAGCCAGGGCTGGGCGGGGCCGGCAGGGCCGGGCGGCAAAGGGGCCACGCCGAGCGAATCGCCGAGTACGCCGGCAAGCTCGGGCAACGCCCAGGGTCCATCGACGAAGAAAGCGAACTCGCCTTTCTTGAAGCGGTCCAGCAACATGCCATAATCCGAGTCGACATAACTTCCTTCTGTGGCATTCACGGCGGCTAGCCAAGTGAGAAAGCGCGCGGCGCCGTCGCCCTGGTCCAACACGGCATGGCCCGCGGCGTCGAAGATGCCAGCGCCGAAGGCGGAAAAGCCCCACGCCACGTGAAACGGGTTGGCGTAGAGGCCGATGCCGGCGCTTGGCTGCTGCTGCGCCTGGGCGAGAAGGTCGTCGAGGCTTGCGGGCAGCGAACCGCCGGGGAGGAGCGTCTTGTTATAGTAGAGGGCGACGAGTTCGTAGGTCGTGGGTAAGCCATAGAGGCTGCCGCCGACGCGCAGATTGTCCACGGCGGCGGGCCACAGCGCAGCCAGATGCTCGGCGGGGAGGCGGTCGTCCAGCGGCTGCACTGCGCCGAGCGTAGTCAAATCGGCCAACCACCAGTTGGGCGCAAGCAGAAGATCCGGCCCGCTGCCGGCGGCCACGGCCTGGGCATAGCTTTGCAGCAGGTCGTCATAGGCGACGAAGAGCGTCTCGACCGTTATGTCGGGGTAGCGTTGCTGAAAATCCTTGAGGATTAAGGCGAGCGCGTCGCCGTCGGCCTGCGACCACGAATGCCACAGCGTGATGCTTCCGGCGGGCGCGGGCGCAACGACGGCTTCCGCTTGGCCGGCAGGGGTTGGCTGTGGCAACTGGGCGGCGGGAGCGGCATCCTGCGGTGTGGGTGCGGCTGCTTCGGCAGGTTGCGCCGTGGGTTCGGCCGCGGCGGGCTGTGCGGACTCCTCTTTATTGCGGCAGGCCGTGAGCAGGCTTAGGGCGATGATCAGCGCCATCGCTGCGAGGACAGCGCGCCATGCGCCTGAAGGGCGTGGCACTACACTCTGCGCGAGGGGCGTGTTCATGACAGGTCTTCCAGATAGCCGAGCAGCGCCTGCACGCCGAGGATATAGCTGCGCCAGCCAAAGCCGCTGATCTGCCCCAGGCAAACGGGCGCGGTGAGCGAATGACGGCGGAAGCTTTCGCGGGCGTGGACATTGCTGAGGTGAATCTCCACGACGGGCAGTTCCACGGCGGCGATGGCGTCGCGCAGGGCAATCGAGTAATGGGTAAAGGCTCCGGGGTTGATGACAACGCCATCGGCCCAATGGCGCGTCTCGTGGATGAAGTCGATCAGCGCGCCCTCGTGGTTGCTCTGGAAGAAGCGCAGCGTATGCTCGCCGGCGGCAGTCTCGACGCGACGGTTGATGTCATCCAGCGTCAGCGCGCCATACACATCCGGCTCGCGTGTGCCCAGCAGGTTGAGGTTGGGGCCATGAACTACCGCAATCGATGCCATATGCGCCTTTCCTATTGACTAAAAGCCGATTGGCCGAGAATCTACTCGTCCAGAATAAACCGGACGGCCTGGCGAACAGAACCGTCGCCGGGGTCGTCAACGACTGAGACGTCGCCGATGGCCTGGGGGATGACAAAACGGAGCGTCTTGGCGCTGCGCTTTTTGTCATGCGCCATGGCGGCCATCACCGCCTC
>JBBSBO010000285.1:0-4620 GCA_038251215.1 Caldilineales bacterium | reverse complement strand
TGCTCGCGCAGCGCGGTCAAGACCGGGTCGGAGACGTCGCCGGGCATCAGGCGCGCCGCGCCCACAGCCACGCGCACGCCGTCCACCTGCGCGCGCACGCCGAAGCCTGGCAGCGCCTCGAATTCATGCGGCTCCGCCAAGCTCAACCCCTCCGCCCGGCAGCGGAGGCGCACGGCCTCAGCCAGGGGATGCTCCGAGTAGCGTTCCGCCGCGCCGGCCAAGGCCAGCACCCTGTCCGCCGACGCGCCGTTAAGCGCGATCACATCCGTAATCTGAGGCCGGCCCAGGGTCAACGTGCCCGTCTTGTCGATCAGCACTACGTCCACCTTGGCCAGCAGTTCCAGGTATTTGCCGCCCTTGATCAGCAGGCCGCGCTTGGCCCCTGCGCCGATCGATGCCAGCACGGCGATCGGCGTCGCCAGCGCCAACGAACACGAGCATGCCACCACCAGCACCGCTACCATCGCCATCGGGTCGCGGCGCACCAGCAGGGTGAGCAGAGCGATCAGCGCTACCACCGGCAGGAAGTAGCCCGAGAAACGGTCCGCCAGCCGTTGCACCTCGGCCTTGTTGGCTTCCGCCTCTTCCACCAGAGCGATCACGCGGCCAAAGGTGGACTCCGCGCCCACGCGACCGGTGCGCACGCGCAAACTGCCCAGGGTCGCCGTGGTCGCGGCGTAGACCGTCGCGCCCGGCCCCGCCTCCACCGGCATCGACTCGCCCGTGATCGTCGCCTGGTTGACCGTCGCCTGCCCCGCCACAACCTCGCCGTCCTCCTGGATCAACTCGCCGGGGCGCACGTTAACAACATCGCCCAGCTGCACCGCGTGGATCGGGACGACCTCCTCCGCGCCGGCGCGTTCGATGCGTGCGGTCTTGGGCGCCAGCAGCGTCAGGTCCTTGACCGCACGCCGCGCCCGCTCGGCGGTATAGTGTTCCACCTGGTCGCCCACGCGCATAAAGAAAACGACAATCGCCGCCGTGACCCAATCGCCGATGGCGAGCGCCGCCACGACGCCCACGCTCATCAGCGTGTGCGCCAGCACTTGCCGCCGCAGCGCGGCTCGCACCACTTTAATCAGCACGGGATACCAGCCCAGCAGCACGAGCGCCGCGCCTACCGGCCAAGGGATGCGCGCCGTCAGCGCCTCGAACAGCCCCAGCCATTCGCCCGCTACGACAATGAACAAAACCGCGCCAAAGACCAGTCCCATCGCCAGCAAAGCCGAGCGCACAAAGCCCTGGCCGAACTGCGCCCGCTCCGCCGCGCCGCCCTCTTCCCCAAGCCCGTCAGTGGGCATATCCGCCGCCGCGTAGCCGGCGTCCGCCACTGCGCGGCGCACTTGCTCTAGATCCAAATAGCCCGGATCCGCCTCAATCACGGCCTTTTCGGCGCCGAGGAAAACATCGACATGACGCACACCAGGCACGCCGGCAATCGCGCGTTGCACATGCGTGCAACACTCCGCGCAGTCCATGCCCTGCACACGCACTTCCACGCGCTGCGCCGGTGTGATCAGTTGATCGCTCATGTCCTGCTCCTATGTACAGCTCCCCTGCCCGCCCCTGCGGGATCACGCGCCATCATAGCAGAAGCGCGCCCCCATGCCTATAGGCAATTCCCGGCTGCACAGGGGACCATCTTGATTGGTGAGCGGCCCAACCTATGGCATGATGGTACCGCGTGGTTCGCTGTTCGGCGCATCCGCCCTACTGCCCAATGCGCCCATCGAACGCAGCGATCCGAACGCCTCAAACGATGCCAAACCGCTTGCAACCATTCCAACTTTCTCAACCCTGTTTCAACTCTCTTCATCTTGCCAGGGCGTGTGCGCGCGGCAAGCGTGCGCCGCTAGAAAAGGAACCTCTGCTATGAAGGCGCTTGTCTTTGAAGGACCCATGACCATGCCCCTGCGTGAAGTGCCCGACCCCGTCCCGCACGAGGGCGAGCTGTTGATCAAAGTCCTCAGCGTAGGCATTTGCGGCTCCGACGTTCACGGCTATATTGGCAAAACGGGCCGGCGCAAGCCGCCCATGATCATGGGCCACGAATTCAGCGGCGTCGTGACCGAAGTCGGCCCCGGCGTCAGCGGCTTCGCGGCCGAAGACGAAGTGATCGTCTCGCCGCTGGAAGCCTGCGGCGAATGCCCCAACTGCCGCGCCGGCCTCGTTAACATCTGCACCAACCGCCACGTGCTGGGCGTAGACATCCCCGGCGCCTTCGCCGACCAACTGGTGGTCAAGCAGTCGATGGTGCATGCCAAGCCCGCCAACATGACCTGGCAGCAGGGCGCCATGGTCGAGCCGCTCTCCGTAGGCCTGCACGCCGTCGAGATCACGCCCATCCGCCTGATGGACACGGTCGTCATCGTCGGCGTGGGCACGATTGGCCTGATGACCCTGCTGGGGGCCAAGCTCAAGGGTGCAGGCCGCATCATCGTCACCGACATGAGCGAGCATCGCCTGGAGATGGCTCGCCGCCTGGGCGCTGACCAATGCATCAACGTGGCGCAGACCGACCCCGTGGTCGCCGTGCGCGAAGCCACCGACGGCCTCGGCGCCGATGTCACTTTCGAGGCCGTGGGCTATGCGCGCACCGTGCAGCAGGCGCACGCCCTCACGCGCACCGGCGGCAACGTCACCTGGATCGGCAACAGCGCGCAGCTGATCGAACTCAACATGCAAGAGGTCGTCACGCGCGAGCTGACCGTGCGCGGCACCTACGGCTTCAACACCGAGTTCACGCGCGCCATCCAGGCCATCAGCAGCGGCAAGATCGACGTGATGCCCCTGCTCGAAAAGGTCGCGCCTCTGGAAGAAGGCCCTGCTCTGATCGACGGCCTCGCCAAAGGCGAGCTGGATCTGATCAAGGTCATCCTCGAACCGTAAGCATGGCGTTATATTGACGCGCGGGTTGACGTGCGGGCGGCGCGTAGCCCATCCGCTTCTGCCGGCGCCGGCATGTTTGCCGGCGCCGGGTTGCTTGCCCGTGCCGCGCCAATGGACAGGATTTCGCCATTCGTATCGCAACCGAGACAAGTTTCGTCTACTATTATTGCAGAACTGTTCGCGCAAGGAGCGCACGCCATGAAAATCTCTGCGTTTCCCAAGTGTTATCTGGACGACATCACCGTCACCCACACGATGACCGTCTTTGAATGGATCGAAATGGCCAAACAACTGGGAGCCGAAGGGCTGGAGATGTACGTGGGCTTCTTCCCCACCTGGGAAGACGCCTTCGTCGACTCCGTAGCGAACGCCGCCCACGACGCCGGCTTCGCCGTGCCCATGCTCTGCTGCTCGCCCGACTTTACGAACCGCGACCCGGACTATCGCAAGCGCGAGATCGACAAAGAGGCCGACATGATCCGCGTCACGCACCGGCTGGGCGGGCCTGGCTCGGTCTGCCGCATTCTCTCCGGCCAAGCCTACCCCGATGTCTCGCTGGAGGAAGGGCTGGAATGGGTGACGGACGCCATCCAGCAGCTGATCCCCGTGGCGCGCGAATATGACATCGTGCTGGGCATGGAGAACCACTACAAGGACGGCTACTGGAAGTACACCGAGTTCGCGCAAAAGCAATCCGTCTTCCTGCGCGTGCTCGACGCCATCCCCGAGCGCAAATACTTCGGCGTGCAATACGACCCGTCCAACGCCATTGTGGCGGGCGATGACCCGCTCGAACTGCTGCGCCTGGTGGCGGACCGCGTTGTCGCCATGCACGCCAGCGACCGCTATCTGGCGGAAGGCGCCACGCTGGACGACCTGCGCCAGAGCGACGGCACCATCGGCTATTCGCCCGACCTGCGCCACGGCGTCACGGGCAAGGGGCTGAACGACTACGACACGATCTTCAGCATCCTCGCCGCCGCCGGCTATGACGGCTGGGTCAGCATCGAAGACGGCATGAACGGCATGGGCGAAATGAAGGAGTCTATCGACTTCCTCAAGGTTATGCGTGATAAATATTTCGCGCAGCAGCGCTAGCGCGGCCCGCACGCGGCGCCCGCAGCCTCTAGGCGCTCGCGCAGTTCGGCGCGCGCCTTACAGACCTGCACCGCGTCCATCGGCTATTGTGTTACACTAGCCTGGGTTTTATACTGTCGCCCAGTAAAAACTCCGCTGAATCGCCGCCCGGTATGCCTGGAGCGAATTTTCTATGCTGCTAACGTCGCTACTCGCCGCTTGCACAGATTGGAATAGATATGTCGAGTGATTTCCTGGACTTCGACTTCGAAGAATGGGATGAGGGAGAAGAAGACCAGGTCCTGTACGAGTCGGAAGAGTTCACCGAACGCTACGGCCTTGAAAAAGAGAAGACGGACGAGATCACCACGGACGATCTGCCCGTGCTGCCCTTGCGCGGCGTGGTCGTCTACCCCATGATGTGGCTGCCGCTGCCCGTCGGTCAGCGGCGCAGCGTGCGCCTCGTGGAAGACAACCTGCCCGAAAACCGCATCATCGCCCTGGTGACCAGCCTCGACGAGGACGTTGAGAAGCCTGCCCCGCACCAGATTCACCAAATCGGCACCGCCGCGCAGGTGCATCGCGTGCTGCGCACCCCCGACGGCAGCATGAGGTTGCTGGTGCAGGGGCTGGAACGCATCCGCATCCTGGAAT
>JBBSBO010000284.1:0-4642 GCA_038251215.1 Caldilineales bacterium | reverse complement strand
GCCGAACAGCCCCGCTTGCACCAGCGCGCCGTGCAGCACCACCAACTTGATCACGCTGCCCAGCGTCTTCTCGGCGGGCAGCAGCCAGAGCAGGAGCGCCGCCAACCCCAGCAGCACGCTCCACGCCAGGGCAAGCCGGCCTCGCGTTAGCCTGCGCGCCATCAGCTGTTAGAGTCCATGTTGCGCAGGGGGTGTGCAGAGGGGTGTGCCAGGGGATGCGCCAGCAGGCCGAGGTCCGCGGGCACGTCCACGTCGTAGTCCAGCGTTTCCGAGCGATAGACGGCCCAGCGACGACTCGCGGCCGCGGCCAACGCCACATGACGTTGGAAACTGTGCGGGCCAAAGGCGAAGTCGATGCTTGTGGGCGGGTGCAGCCACAGGCCATTGGTGCCGCCGTCATGGCTGGCGGCGACCACGACTTCGGCCCCCGCCAGGCCGAGGTCATAGAGCTGGTGCAGGTCCGCCACGGTGAGCAGCGGCAGGTCGGCGGGCAGCACGAGCAGGGCATCGCCGCCGCGGCGCATCACCAGGCGGCGCGCCTGTCGCAGCGCGGCGTTGAGGTCATCGTCCTGCTCGACGGCCCCCTGAGTGCCGGGACCTTGCTCGGCGAGGGCCTCCACGCCCAGCTCGGCGGCGAAGGCGCGTACGGCTTCATCGCGGCTGATGACGAGCACGGAGGCGGGCAGCCCGCTCTCGCGCACGCGCGCCAGCACGCCCGTCAGCAGCTCGCGCATCAGCGCGGCGCGCGCCTGCGGCGGCAGCGCCTCGGCGAGCCGACTCTTGCCCTGGTCGAACGGTTTGACGGGCACCACAAGCCACAGGTTCATGACAGGTTCATGGCGAGGGTGAGCCGCCCCGGTCGAGCGCGGCCTGCTGGGCGGAACTATCGTCGACCAACTCCTCGGTCAACTCCTCGGTCAACTGCTCGGCTAAGAGCGCGCCGAAGGCCAGCACTTCGCGCCCCAATATCAGCTTGGAGTCAAGGTCGCCCATCACCGTGTTGGTGACCAGGACGGGCACGTCGATGGCGTCGCGCAGGATGGCGTCCTGGCGGTCCAGCACAAAGCCGTCGAGCAGGTCGGCGAAGTGGTCGACCACGGTCAGCGGGCTGATCATCTGGCCCATCTCGCGCATCATCTTGGCGGCGGGACCCTTGAGCGCATCGCCCCCGACGATGGGCGTGACCGCCACAATTGGCGCGGTCGCGCTCGCCAGCGTGTCGCGCATGGCCGGGATGCTGAGGATCGGGTCGAGGCTGAGGTAGGGGTTGCTGGGGCAAAAGACGATCAGGTCGGCGGCGGCGATGGCCTCGTCCACCGTCTCGCTGAGGCGCGCCTCGTCGGCGCCTACAAAGCTGACGTCGATCACAAGCGGCTCACAGCGGCGGCGCACAAAGTAGTGCTGGAAGGGCAGGTCGCCCTCGTCCGTGTGGACGAGCGTGCGCACCGGCGTATCGCTCATGGGCAGCACTTGGCTGGGGATGCCGAAGCTGCGCCGCATCCGGTCGCTGATCTCGCTGAGCGAAATGCCCTGGCGCAGCCACTCGGTGCGACGCAAGTGCAGCGCCAGGTCCTGGTCACCCAGACGGAACCAATCTTCACCGCCCAGCAGCGACATGGCGTGCAACGCGGTGAAGGTCTCGCCGGCGCGGCCCCAGCCGGTCTCCGGGTTGTGCAGCGCGGCGAGGTTGTAGATCATGGTGTCCAGGTCGGGGCAGATGGTCAGCCCCCAGTGTTCGAAATCATCGCCCGTGTTGACAAGCACGGTCAGTGCGCCGGGCGGCAGCGCGGCCTGCAGGCCGGTTGCCAGCTTGGCCCCGCCCACGCCCCCGGCTAGGGCCAGCACGTTGATCGTCGATGTAGTTAGCTTTGGTCGCATAGAATCGCTCATATCGGACTAAACTCATATCGGACTAAAATGATCGGTTGTCCACCTTCGAGGAAGCCGGCAGCTTCCTCGAAGGTATGGTAAATGACCGCCCGCGCCTCAGCGCCAGAGCACACGGCTCTCCAGGGGAGCGCGGCGGCTGCTCTTTTCTTCCGCCGCATAGCCGAGGGTGATCAGCGCCTGCGGCTGCCAGGCGGCGGGCAACTCCAGCACCTGGCGCACCACATGCGGCACGAAGAGCGGCGCACACATCCAGCAGGCGCCGAGGCCGTAGGCATGGGCCGCCAACAGCAAGTTCTGGCAGGCCAGCGCCACGCTCTGCACGGCCATGGTCCACTCGGCCTCACGTCGCGGCGCGTCGGCGTAGACGTCCATCTCCTCCATGCTCAAGGCGACCGCCGCCAGCGCACCCGCACCCGTGATGCGCGCCTGGCTGATGGCGGCGCGGCGCTCGATCTCCGCCGCAGGCACGCCGTCGGCCTGCAAATCCTGCCGCCACTGGGCGGACATGGCCGCGGCCAAGCGCTGCTGCACGGCCGCGTCAGTAACCACGCAAAAGCGCCACGGCTGGCGGTTGTGCGCCGAGGGCGCCCACGCCGCGCAAGCAAGCAGATCCTCCAGCACAGGGCGAGGCACGGGGCGATCCTGGTAGCGCCGGATGGACCGTCGTCCCGCCACGAGGCGGCGCAATTCCTCGACATCAAACGCGCGGTCGGCAGGTGCGGCAAACGGGGCGGAGGCCATGCGAAGGATTATAGCACGCAACCACCGCCGTCAAAATTGCCTTGACGCCTCTTCCGGCTTGGGTGTACACTCAGGCGGACAGAGCATTGGCATGGCATCAGCCTATTGCCCTGTCAGTATCTCAACTTCATTGCCGCGCAACCGCCAACCAGGAGAACCGCCCCCCATGAGCGCCCCATCGCAGCGCGTCGCCCTCTACCTGCAGGACAAGCACCCGATCCGCGAGGGCATGGAGTATGCCCGCTATGCCGAAGCCAAGGGCTTCGAGGCCGTGTGGCAGGCGGAGAGCCGCCTCGTGCGCGATGCCATTGTGCCCATGGCGGCCTTTGCCGCGGTCACCGAGCGCCTCAAGGTCGGCTCCGGCGTGATCAACAACTGGACGCGCAACATCGGGCTGCTGGCCGCCACCTTTCTCACGCTGGACGACCTGGCGCCGGACCGGATCATCTGCGGCATCGGCGCCTGGTGGGATCCGCTGGCGCGCAACGTGGGCATCGAGCGGCGCAAGCCCCTCACCGCCATGCGCGAGACGATTGAAGTGATGCGCCGCCTGCTCGCCATGGAAAACGTCACCTTTCACGGCGAGTTTCATCACGTCGACGGCATCGAGCTGGACGTAGTGCATGGGCGGCGCGAGCCGCGCCACATCCCCATCATGATCGGCGCCACCGGCCCCAAGATGATGGAACTGGCGGGCGAAATTGCCGACGGCGTGGTGCTCAACTACTGCGTGCCGCCGGAGTATAACGTCGAGGCCATGCAGCAGCTGGAGGCGGGCGCAGCCCGCGCCGGGCGCAGCCTGGACGACATCGACCGCCCGCAACTGATCGTCTGCTCGGTGCATGAGGACCGCGCCGTCGCCCTGGACGGGGCGCGCGAGTTGCTGACGCAATACCTGGCGCAGCAGCCGCACATCGCCGCGGCCAGCGGGGTGGAGCCGGCGGTGGTGCAGCGCATCCAGGCGATCCTGGGCTGGCCCGCCACGCGCGAACAGGTGCGCCAGGCCATGCCCCTGGTGCCGGACGAGCTGGTGCAGCACATCACCGCCAGCGGCACGCCCGCCGAGGTCAAGGCGAAGGTGCGCCAATATCTGGACTACGGCGCCACGTGCCCCATCCTCTACCCGCTGGGCGACGTCAAGATGATGATTGACATCTTTGCAGAAGGTTTTTAGCGGGGAGGTTGGGAATGGGGAGCCAGGAAATAGGTGAGACATTAGGCCGTGGAATTGCGATGGGGATGGCTATGCTGCGATTTCTGATAAGTGTACTGCTGAATAGTGCGGCGTGGTTTGTGCTGATCGACTGGGGCTGGATGCAGGCCGAGCGCCAGATCGACAAGATGCAAGAGGCCGCCTTCGATACGCCGGGCGCAGCCGCGCCGATCCCGCCGAAGGTCTTTGCGGCGGGCGCAGGCGCGCTGCTGGGCCATGCATACCTCAGCCGCGAGCTGCGGCTCAGCGCGGGGGAAAGCGCGCTCAGCCTGCTGCTGGGCGGCGCGGCGGGCGCGGCGCTGCTGGTGGCGCGCGGCCGGCGCAGCTCGGCCGGCGCTGTGCGTCCGTCGCCGAACGACGAATAGGACGCTGATTTCAGCGGATTTTCACAGAGTAACCTATACGAGGGACACATGCCATGATTGTGCGCCCGCTGCCCGATGACCGGCTGCTGTGCATCAACCAGACGTCGCACGCGCTGATGGCGGAGGAGTTTTGCCGCGCGTGGGGCAACGACGACTTCGCCCGCCCGCAGCCCTATACGGCTGTGATGGCGGGCATTGCCCAACACGACAACGGCTGGTTTGAATGGGAGCAGCGCCCGCGCCTGCGCGCCGACGGCTATCCCATGGACTTCATGCACGGCCCCACGGGGGCGGAAAAGATCGCCCAGTGGCAGACAGGCGTCGATCGCGCGGCAGCGCAGCATCCATACGCCGGGCTGCTGGTGGCGCGCCACGCCGTGCGGCTTTATCAGCGCTACGTCGAGCAACTGCCTGCCGACGAGCAGGCTGATGT
>JBBSBO010000283.1:0-4661 GCA_038251215.1 Caldilineales bacterium | reverse complement strand
CTCGCGGCTGGTGCGCCGTTCGTTGTAGGCGGGCGGGATGATCAGGTCCGGGTTGTGGCCGCGGTCCGCCAACCACTCGCGCAGACAGGCATAGCGGGCATAGGTCGTGTCCCACTGCAACTTATCGGCCTCGTAGCCGCGCGGCTCCAACCACTCTATCAGATACTCCAAACGTGCGTCGTCGTCGCCGCGCAGTTCCTCGGCGGGGATGTGCTCCTCGGCGACCATCTTCCAGGCAGAGAGCGTCACGTCTTGCCACGCACGGTCGATCAGCCAGGCGCGCGCCAGTTCGGCGCCGATTTCGTCCTCTTTGGCGCCGTCGAAGACAGGCGTCTCGACCATGAAGCCGAGCCGACCCGCCGCCCAACCCAGGTGCGTCTCCAGAATTTGGCCGATGTTCATGCGCCCAGGCACGCCCAGCGGGTTCAGGATGATGTCCACCGGCGTGCCGTCTTCCATGAAGGGCATATCTTCGATCGGCACAACTTTGGAGATGACGCCCTTGTTGCCGTGGCGACCGGCCATCTTGTCGCCTTCGGTCAAGCGACGGCGCTGCGCCACGCTGACGCGCACGATCTTCTCCACGCCCGCCGCCAGGTCGCCGTGATCCTCGCGGTCAAAGACCTTGACATCCACTACCTTGCCGCGTTCGCCGTGGGGCAGACGCAGCGAGCTATCCTTCACCTCGCGCGCCTTCTCACCGAAGATGGCGCGCAGCAGCTTCTCTTCGGGCGTCAGCTCGGTCTCGCCCTTGGGCGTGATCTTGCCGACCAGAATATCGCCGGGGTTAACCTCGGCGCCGATGCGGATGATGCCCTCTTCGTCCAGGTCCTTGAGCGCGTCCTCACCCACGTTGGGAATGTCACGCGTGATCTCTTCCGGCCCCAGCTTGGTCTCGCGCGCCTCAATCTCGTGCTTCTCCACGTGGATCGAGGTGTATTTGTCGTCTTGCACCAGCCGGCTGCTGACGAGGATGGCATCCTCAAAGTTGCCGCCCTCCCAGCTCATATAGGCCACCACCACGTTTTGGCCCAGCGCCAACTCGCCGTTCTCGGTGCTGGAGCTGTCGGCCAAAACCGACCCTTCCGCCACCACGTCGCCCTTGAAGACCATCGGGCGCTGGTCGATGCAGGTGCTCTGGTTGCTGCGGTCGTATTTGCGCAGGTGATAGGTGCGGCGCGTGCCGTCCTCTTCCTGCACGACTACTTCGTCACCGGTCACACTCACGACCTCGCCGGGATGCTTGGCTGTCACCACCTGGCCCGAGTCGATAGCCGCCTGGTACTCGATGCCCGTACCCACAATCGGCGCGTCCGGGCGCACCAAGGGCACCGCCTGGCGCTGCATGTTGGAACCCATCAAGGCGCGATTGGCGTCGTCGTGTTCCAAGAACGGGATCAGCGCGGCGGAAACGCCCACGATCTGCTTGGGCGAAACGTCCATGAACTTGATGCGCCGCGGCTGTTCGAAGAGGAACGTATCGGCGAAGCGCGCCGAGGGGCGCGGGTTCTGGAACTCGCCCAGCGCGTTTAGCTGCGAAGATGCCTGCGCAATCGACGCCTCGTCCTCATCGTCGGCGTTGAGGTAGACCACCTCGCGCCCGGCAAAGGACTTGACCTGCACCGGCTTCAACGTACCGTCGCCATTTGCCATTGTCTGGCGCGCGTCAGCAATGCGCTGCGCCGCTTCGGCGCTGAGCACATCGCCGTTCTTGGCGATCAACTCGCCGCTTGCCGGGTCGATAATATCCTCCAGCAGCGTGCGCCCGGTCAGCGCCTCCGCCGTCGGGGTAACCTCATGGTAGACGCGGCGGTAGGGCGTCTCGATAAAGCCGAAATCGTTGACCCAGCCGTAGCTCGCCAGCACGCCGATCAAGCCGATGTTGGGGCCTTCCGGCGTCTCAATCGGGCAGATGCGCCCGTAGTGGCTAAAGTGGACATCGCGCACGTCAAAACCGGCGCGCTCACGGCGCAGGCCGCCCGGCCCCAGCGCGCTGAGACGCCGCTTGTGCGTCAATTCCGCCAGCGGGTTGGTCTGGTCCATAAACTGGCTGAGCTGGCTGCCGCCGAAGAACTCGCGCGTTGCGGCGACCACGGGGCGGATGTTAATCAGCCCCAGCGGCGTCACCTGCTCCGGGTCGCGGATCGACATGCGCTCGCGCACCACGCGCTCCATGCGCAACAGGCCGATGCGCAGTTGGTTCTGGATCAACTCGCCCACGGTTTTCACGCGACGGTTGCCCAGGTGGTCGATATCGTCCTGACGCGCCAGGCCGTTGTTGATATTGATGATGCGCTTGAGCACCGCGATCAGGTCGCCCTGCGTCAGGGTGCGCGTCTCCAGCGGCGTGTCGAGGCCCAAGCGGCGGTTCAACTTGTGGCGCCCCACACGGCCCAGGTCATAGCGCCGCGGGGTAAAGAAGAGATTTTGCACAAAGCTCTTGGCGTTGTCCAGCGTCGGCGGGTCGCCGGGGCGCAGCTTCTTGTAGAACTCCAACAAAGCGTCGTTCACGCCTTTTTCCGAGTCGGTGGTGGGATTGCTGGTTGTATCACGCTCCAGCGTCGACTCGATGAACGGGTGGTCGACGTCGGTGTCGACATCCGCAAAGAGGGCGCGGATCTCTTCGTCCGTGCCGAAGCCGACCGCGCGCAGCAGAATCGAGACGGGCAGCTTGCGCTTGCGGTCCACCTTGACGCTGATAATATCGCGGCGGCTGCTTTCAAATTCGAGCCAAGCGCCGCGGCTGGGGATGAGCTTAGCGCCGGCCATATCACGCCCGGTGCTGCGGTCCTCTTCGACCGTAAAATAGACGCCCGGCGAGCGGATCAACTGGCTGACCACCACGCGCTCGCTGCCGTTGATGATAAAGGTGGCGGCATCGGTCATGAGCGGGAAATCGCCCATGAACACCTCTTGCTCGCTGATCTCGCCCGTATCGCGATTGACCAGCTTCACCGTTACCCACAGCGGCGCGGCAAACGTGATATCACGCTCGCGGCACTCGTCCTCTGGGTATTTGGGTTCGCCGAAATAGAACTTGCCAAAGTGCAGCTCCAAGTTCTTGTTGAAACTGACAATCGGGGAAATTTCGGCGAATAGTTCCTCCAAGCCCTCTTGCTTGAACCATTCGAAGCTGCGCAACTGCACTTCAGTCAGCCGCGGCAGCTCCAAAATCGTTGGCGTGCGCGCATAGGACTTCCGCGCGGTCCGCAATCCCTTTACTGTCGACTTGGCACCGTTTGAGGAGACATTCATTTAGCTTTTAGCTCCTTGCAACCACAGATTCCGCGACGTTCGCCGTCTGGGTCCGCTGCGCAGATAGACCTGTGCAGATAGACCCGCCCGATGACGCCGCATCACCAAAAGTGCGCCCCTACAGAAACACTCCCACAGAAAACGCCTCTACAGAAAATAGCAATAAGACACCCGGCAGAGAGCGCCTGGGCCATTGTGCTGCCCACTCGACTATCTACCCAAAGGTGTCCTTATGACGGCAAAGTCTCTACTTAATACGAGATATTCAATCGCCTGACTGTTTTCCCCATCGCTACGCTTGCAACGAAATTGCTTGCGACTACATGGGCTGTACGGGTTAGAGCATTGCCGTATTCCTGCCTCTAACCCATCTAAGAATAGTGCAATTCATGCCGTAACGCAACTATTAAGATTATCATAACGTGCGGCCTTTGTCAAATTACTCGCAGCGTTTTTTTGCAATGCGTGCGCGCGCCCTAAAACGCCGGGCCGCGCCCCACCCTCCCTCTAACTTACACGCTTGCCTCACATCCGCTTTTTCTCATCCTGAAAAGTTTGGCACGGCCCCTCCTCTACGTCAGTAGGCTTGCCTGCAATGGCCGTGCGATATCCCAAATTCGCGCGATCCGGGGGTGGACACTCGCGCCGAATTCGACTATAATGTGGGACATTATGGGGTAAAGTGGATCGCCGCACCTGCAATCCGCTCCATCCTGCTCGGTCAGTGGGACGCCAAGAACACATGTTCTGAATTTGGGATTCTTGGAATACCCTCTGCGCCGCAGCACGGCGGCGACCGTCATAGCGCCCATGCCGGCGCGCATAACAGCGTACATATAGCAGCGCAAGCAAAGGATCGCACTCGTTTTCCGCCACGTTTCGCAGGCTTTTTCTTGCATACCATTCTTTCATTACGGGCATTTTTCATCAAGGCATCTTCATTGAGGACGACGGTAGAGATCTGTGTTCCTGGGCGAGTTTAGTCACAGCCTCGACAGCAAAGGGCGGCTGACCATCCCAGCCAAATTCCGGGACCAACTGGCGCCCGGGCTGGTCGTCACGCGCAACCCGTCCGAGCGTTGCCTACTCGTCATGCCGCGCGCCAAATGGGACGAGGTAGCCGCCAAGATCAACGCGCTGCCCCTCGCCGACGCCGGCTCCGCCACGTTCCGCCGCGCCGTCTTCAGCGCCGCCGATGACCTGATCCCGGATAAGCAAGGCCGCATCCTGATCAGCCAACGCCTGCGCGACTACGCGCAGATTGAAGCCGACGTGGTGATCGCAGGCGTACACAGCTTTCTCGAACTGTGGACGCCGGGCCAGTGGGACGAAAAGGTGTTGCAGCCGCTCCAAAACGGCAACATCGACGCCCAGATTTTCGCCGCCCTGAACATCTGATGCCATCT
>JBBSBO010000282.1:0-4665 GCA_038251215.1 Caldilineales bacterium | reverse complement strand
CAGATCCGGCGTCATCTCGTCAATCGTCAGCCCTGCCGACGTGCCGGCGTTCGTCACCAGTACGTCCAAGCGCCCAAAACGCGCGACGGCATGCTCGATGATGGCCGTAGCGTCCGTCGTGATGTCACCTGCCAGGGCGAATGCGTCCAACCCTTGCGCGCGCAGCATCTCTGCCTTCGCCTCGAGCAAGGCCCCGCGCCGCCCTGTTAGGAGAACGGAGGCCCCCTCGTGCGCCAAGCGTTCACCGATAGCCGCACCGATCCCGGCGGCGCTTCCGGTTACCACGGCGGCTTTGCCGGCAAAGCGTCTGCGCTGCAGGATGCGCTCAGTCTCAATGATCATTTTTCACCGGTGCGTTTGCGCTTAGCGAGTAGGCTGGATCTGGTAATTGGGCGCCTCCTTGGTGACGATAACGCTGTGCGGATGGCTTTCCTGGTAGCTCGCTCCGCTGATGCGCACGAACTGCGCTTTGTCCCATAAATCGGGGATCGACTCAGCGCCCACATAGCCCATGCCGCTGCGCAGCCCGCCCATCAACTGATAGACGAATTCGCGCAGATGACCCTTATAGGGTACCTGTCCCTCGATGCCTTCCGGCACGGTCTTGCCGCTCACGTCGGGGCTGGCGAAGTTGCCGCTCGTTTGGGCGGATTGATAGCGGTCCGAGGCGCGGCCCTTCATCGCGCCCAAGCTGCCCATGCCGCGATATTCCTTAAAGGAGCGCCCCTCCCGGATCACAATGTCGCCCGGCGACTCGTGCAGGCCGGCCAGCAGGCTGCCCAGCATCACGGCCGAAGCGCCCGCTGCGATGGCCTTGGTGATGTCGCCGCTGTAGCGGATGCCGCCGTCGGCAATCACGGCGACGTTCAGCCGGCGCCCCATCTCGGCGCATTCGGCAATGGCGGTGAGCTGCGGCATGCCGGCGCCGCTGACGATGCGCGTGGTGCAGATAGAGCCGGCGCCGACGCCCACTTTGATTGCATCCGCTCCGGCCTGCGCCAAATCGCGCACGCCTTCGGCCGTCACCACGTTGCCCGCCAAAATGGGGATGCCGGCAAAGCGTGCGCGCAGGTCGCTGATGGCCTGCATCACGCCCCGGCTGTGCCCGTGCGCCGTATCAATCGCCAGCGCGTCGACGCCCGCCTCTACCAGTAGAGCGGCGCGCTCCAAGCCGGCTTCGCCCACGCCCACCGCGCCCGCCACCAGCAGCCGCCCGCGTTCATCCTTGGCCGCGACGGGAAAATCCTGCCGCTTCAAAATGTCTTTGTAGGTGATCAGGCCTTTCAGAAAACCGTCACTGTCCACCAACGGCAGCTTCTCAATGCGGTAGTGGTGCAGAATCTCCTGCGCTTCGGCTAGGGTCGTGCCGAGCGGCGCGGTGATCAGCCCGGCGCCGGTCATGTAATCGGAGATGGGCCGGTTCTCGTCGCGCGCAAAGCGCACATCGCGGTTGGTGAGGATGCCGACCAGCCGCCCGTCGCCGTCGGTAATCGGCACACCGCTGATGCGGTAGCGCGCCATCACCGACTCGGCATCCGCCAACGTAGCGTCCGGCGGCAGCGTGATCGGATCGACGATCATGCCGCTCTCGCTGCGTTTGACCTTGTCCACCTCTTCGGCCTGTTGCTCCGGCGTCAGGTTGCGGTGGATCACGCCCAGGCCGCCCTGCCGCGCCAGGGCTACCGCCAGCTCGCTCTCCGTCACGGTGTCCATGGCCGCACTCAATACCGGAATATTGAGCTGCAGCCGCTCATGCAAGCGGGTGCTGATGTTCACTTCCGACGGCAGCACCTCGGCGTAGCCCGGCGCCAACAACACATCGTCGAATGTCAGCGCCTCCACCGTAAAGCGGGTATTGTTCGGAGGCTGCCCGCCATGGCCGGCTGTAGCAGCCGGCTGCCCGTTACCGCCGGCGGAGGCAGCCGGCCATTGGACATCGCGCGTTCGTATGCTCATTTGTCACCCCGCTGCCTTCCGCTTAATCCATAGGTTCACGCAGACGGCATCATTCTACCAAGTTCGATCAAATACTCGCAACAAGTCGCGACCGTCAAGCCGGTCAATCAGCAGCCCTTATACGGGGCTGTTATCTCACGCCTACTCCATGCGCCGCGCCAATTCATCCTCCACTGCCTGCCATGAAATGTCATGCAGAGCCAACAGCACCATGCTATGATAGATAAGGTCCGCCATTTCACTGACAAGGCGCGCATCTCCTTGGCCCTTGGCCGCGACGATCACTTCGATCGCCTCTTCGCCCACCTTTTTCACCACCTCGTCTTCGCCCGCGGCAAAGAGCTGGGCCGTATATGAGCCGGCAGGCGCGCTCGTCTTGCGGCCTTCAATCACGCGGTACAAGTCGTGCAACGTGTCGCTCATATCCACCCGTTTCTCCGTGTACCTCTGTGTTCTCTGTGGTTCACAACAAGCCCGCCGGCGGAATTCGCACCGGCACGCCGGCCGCAGCCAGGTACTGCTTGACCTGCATAATGCTCAGTTGGCGGAAGTGGAACAGGCTCGCCGCCAACGCCGCGGCCGCGCCGCCGTCCATCAGCGCCTCGGCAAAGTGCTCGGGCTTACCCGCGCCGCCGCTGGCGATCACCGGGATGCTCACGGCGTCGCTGATGGCGCGTGTCAGCGCGATGTCATAGCCGGCTTGGGTGCCGTCCCCATCCATTGACGTCAGCAGAATCTCGCCGCCGCCGCGCCGCTCCACCTCTTGCGCCCATGCCACTGCGTCTAACCCAGTGTTAATGCGTCCGCCGCTGACATATACGTCCCAGCCTGGGCCGCGTTCAGCCTGCTCCACAGCCGACCGCCGGCGCGCGTCGATCGCCACGACGATGCATTGGCTGCCGAATTTACGCGCCGCCTGCTCGATCAGCGCAGGGTTATGCACGGCTGCGCTGTTGATGCTCACCTTGTCGGCCCCCGCCAAGAGAATGGCGCGCATATCCTCTACGCTGCGAATGCCGCCGCCTACGGTGAACGGGATAAAGACGGTGTCCGCCACGCTGCGCACCATCTCGATCACGATGTCGCGCGCCTCGTGCGTGGCTGTAATATCCAGGAAGACCAGCTCGTCCGCGCCCTCGGCATCATACACCTTGGCCTGCTCTACGGGATCCCCGGCATCTACCAGGTCGACGAAGTTAACGCCCTTGACCACACGGCCATTCATCACGTCCAGACATGGAATGATTCGTTTCGCCAGCATCCCTCACCCGTTCTATATGTGTCTATGGTACGTTTCGACAAACAGCCGTCGCCCGGCAACACCCGCCGGTCAGGGCGTGAAGCCGTGCAGATGGGCACAGGCCTGGTCCAGCGCCGGCAGTTGCTCCGGCGCGGTCTCGGTCAGCAGTTCCCAGGCCTCATCGTGGCTCAGCCAGCGCGCTTCACAGTGGTCTTCGTTGCCAAAGCGCACCTCGCGTAACCCGACTTCAGCTAGATAGTATGTGAGGGAATGGTCAATCGAGTAGCCGCGCACCAGCGCCGTGTAGTGGAGGTTGACGCGAAATTCCTCGTACAACTTAACAATCGGCAGGCCCGTCTCGTTTTGGAGCTCGCGCAGCGCGCATTGGCGCACGCTTTCGGCCGGCAATAGGCTGCCGCGTGGGAACTGCCACTGCTCGTCATAGACGTTGTACAGCAAGAGAAACTGAGGCTTACCGTCGACAAAGCGAAAGGGCACAATGCCTGCGCTGGTCCAGCGTAACGGTCTGTGACCCACCTCGATGGCCGCGGCCAGGTCGAGCGCGCCCGTATAGATAGCTTGGCCCACGATGACGCCGTCGAGATTGAAGTGTTCGTGCGCCTTTAGGCGTTCGATGTCTTCCAGGCCGGACGCGCCGCCGCTGGCAATGACCTTCAATCCCGTCAAGTCGCCCAAACGCACCGTAGACTCCACGTTGACGCCCGACAGCATCCCATCGCGCGCAATATCCGTAAAGACCACGTGCCGGATGCCCATCGCCTGCACCTGATGGCCCATATCCACGACATCGATCGTACTCATCTGCTGCCAACCGTGCGTTGCCACCTGCCCATCCCGCGCGTCGATCCCCACGGCGATGCGCTCTGCGCCCCAGCGCTCAACAGCTTCGGCCACGAGCTTGGGCTGTTCCACGGCTACTGTGCCCAGTACCACGCGGTCCGCGCCCAGATCCAGCGCCAGTTGGATATCATCCAGCGTGCGCAGGCCGCCGCCAAACTGGATCGGGATCTCGACGGCCTTGCGGATCTCGCGCAAGCGCTGTAGGTTCACCGGCAGGTCTCGGCCGAACTCGGCATCAACCGGCTCGTGTGCGTCTAGCCCGGGGCGCTGCACGCGTAATGAAGCCGGCCGGCGCAAGGCGCTGATCTGCGAGCGGTTGGCAGCCAAAGCGCCATCCAAATTGACGACATGCAGCCACTCGGCGCCTTGGGCAGCCCAGTGTCGCGCCATCTGCTGGGGATCTTCGCCGAAAACGGTCTCGGCTGCCGGATCGCCCTGGCGCAGCCGCACGCAGCGCCCCTTGCGCAGATCGATTGCCGGATAGATGATCATCGCGCGCCGAACCAAGAAGAACGGGAAGCAAACGCGTGCGCCATACGTGGATGTCCTTGCCAAAGAAGCGATTTATGCTGGGGCTTCGTCACCCAGTTACGCTTAACCTATCACAT
>JBBSBO010000281.1:0-4677 GCA_038251215.1 Caldilineales bacterium | reverse complement strand
CGTTCCGCCTGGCGACGCAAGCCGGGCAGCGCAATGCCGACCAACGCAATGCTGATCGCCGCCATCACCGTACTCACGCCCACGGCAAAGGGCGCGCCAAAGGCCTGTGCCATGGCGCCGATCTGCAGCTTACCAAAGGGATCCGCCCCAATCGCTAGCACCACCAGCCCCAGGGTGCGCTGGCGCATTTCATCACTGGCGCTGAGCAGAATGATCGAGCTTTGCATAATGCCGAAACAGGAGGTGCCGATCCCCGACACGACCAGCAGCCCTAACGAGAGCGCGTACACCTGCGATTGGCTGAAGATAAAGAGTGTGATGCAAGCCGCAAAGGTGCCGGTGAGCAGGATCCAGCCGTTGCTGATCGTGCGGCGCAGGCGATTGATCAGCACCAGCCCGATGAAGCTGCCCACGCCCGTGGCGCTGCCCAGCAGCCCCAGCCCCACCGGCCCCACGCCCAGCACATCGCGCGCAAAGACCGGCAGCAGGGTGACGTAGGGGATCAGCAGCAGGTTGAAGGCCACCGTGATGATCAACACGCCGAAGATGGGCTGGTGGTGCGCGGCGTAGCGCATACTCTCGCCCAGCACCGTCCACGGCGAGGCCGCGGGCCGCATGTTCGTGCGCGGGATGGGGCGATCGCGCAGCCCGCGCAGCACCAAGAAGACGGTGGCGGAGAAGACCGCCATCAACCCGATGCAGCCTTGCGGCCCCAGCACAGCCAGCAGGAAGCCGGCAAAGCCCGGCCCTATCATCTGCGCCCCCCCTTGCGCAAAACTTTCCAGCAGCAGGGCGTCGACCGTGCGCTCCTTGCCCACCAAGTCAGGCACCAACGCGCGGCGCGCCGGCCAATCCATCGCCCAGGCCGTGCCCAGCAAGAAAGACGCAATCGCCAACTGCCACAAGTGTACCCGCCCCAGCGTCAGCAGCATGGCGAGGGTGGCATAGATGCTGAAATTCAGCGCCTGGGCCGAGAGGATCACCGGACGGCGGCCAAAACGGTCGATGATCGCCCCGCCCACCAGACCAAACAAGAGCAGCGGAATCGAACGGAAAAATCCCATCACCGCCACCATCCACGCCGAGTTCGTCAGCTCCAATACGAGCCAGCCGAGGGCGACGTTCTCCATAAACAGCGTCAGCCACCACAGCGAATTGCCGGTCAACAGGCGGCGATAGTCCACGATGCGCAGGGGGTGCAGGGCGCCCGCCAGCGGGTGGGCAAGTTGCTTCTGGCTTAACATGGCAGTCAGTCTATCTAGGCGAGTCTATCCAGGTAAGTCGGTCTAGGCAGGTCGGTTCAGATGGCGCAAGGGCCATTGACGCGCCGCGCGCCGCGCGGGCGCATAGCCTCCAATCATGCCCCAAGTGGGGTAGGACGCCAAACCTATGCATGCCAAACACGAGGGCCAGAGACGCCCTTCAAACACATCAAAAAACTAGAGAAAAACATAGCGGAGGTGCAGTGGGGGCGGACCCTTTTGCTACGCGAATCGCGCGCACGGCACGGCCAGTCTGCATTGCCCGCGTGCCGTCCAAGTCGCTGTTCCGCGCCCTATACGAAATATGCGCTTAGTTAGCCCCTGCGCTTGCGCGGAGGGCGCTCAATGTGCTGGAGGCGACTGCGCACTGCCGAGCGAAAACTGCGCCGCGGCTCCGCCGGCGGATACCCGCACAGCTCGACATAGCGCTTCAGCCACGGTGCGTAAAGATGGTCAAACTCCTTGCGGTTAGGCAGGCGACGCAGCTCCTCCTCCAGCCACACATTACACGCCAACAGGGGCGCGCCCCTATCGCTCGAAAGCGCTACGGTCTGAATTTCTCCCGCGCTAGTCGAAAAGCTCGCCTGCAAGTCCTCCATCAACTCCTGCGCAGAGAGAGGAAAGGCCGCGCCGCAGCGCAACTCCACCACCGTAGCGCCGCCACGCGCCAGCAGCCGTGCCTCTAGGGCTAGTTCGCCGGCGCCGCCGCTCCATCGCCCGCGCGCAAAGAGGCCATAGCGCCGCCATCCCGCGCGGCTCTTCACCGACCACGCCGCCCACAGGGGAAAGGCAGCGAAATAGGTAGACGAAGTCGCTGCCGCCTCGTCCGCCTCTTCTGTTTCTGCTTCCGCGGCCAGCTCGCTCACCTGAAAGCGCTGGTGACTCGCGTCCCCGGCCCGCACGGCCGTGTCCCGCAGCCACGCCAGCACCGCGCGGGCATCGGCGTCAAGTCGGATGCGGATAAACTCTTTCGCTTTCATGTCCCAGGGGATTTTTCCTGTCGCGCCGGAGAGTAGACGGAACGGACCATCTCCGTCCCAGGGGGATCAGCCCCTCCCTACATTCCAAAATAGCACATATGTTCTATTTGTCAAGAGGGACAAAATCCGTGCATGTCCTGTATGCAGGCATAGCACGGATTTCGCGATACAATACGGCCTATGCACGAGCCTATCCATGAGCATTTGGAACTGCCCGCCGACATTCAAGCGCTGCTCGACGCCCTCGTCGCAGGCGTGCGCCACAGCCTCGGTCCCAACCTGGCGGGCGTCTACCTGCGCGGCTCGCTCGTCTTGGGCGACTTCATCCCCGCTACCAGCGACGTGGATGTACTTGTCGCCACGCATCGCCCCCTGGACGCGGCCGCGTTCGACCACTTGACGCTCCTGCACGCCCAGATGGCGGCGCTGTCCAACCCCTATGCCAACCGCCTAGAGATCGCCTACATCGATCGCGCCGCGCTGCGGCGCTTTGAGCCTGGTCGACGCCACGTCACACTCGGGCAGGGCGAAACCCTGGCATGGTCCGAACACTACACCAACTGGATCCTGGAGCGTTGGGCTGTGCGCGAGCACGGCGCGACCTTACTCGGCCCCAGCCCAGATACGCTGATCGACCCGGTTTCGCATAGCGCCTTAATGGCTGCGGTGTGCGACCGCCTGCGCGACTGGGCGGAGTGGGCGCGCAACGATGACGACTACTTCGAGTGGCACTTACCGCTAAGCCACAAAGCCTATGTCGTGGAGACGATGTGCCGCGCCCTCTATGCGCAGCGCTGCGGCGCCCTGGCGAGCAAGCCGCAAGCCGTCGCCTGGGCCGTGCGCACGCTGCCGGAGCCGTACCACACGACCGCCGCCCGCGCGCAGGCCTGGCGCACTGACAATACGCTGGATCCCTCCGCCATTGCCGCCGCTATTGACGAGGTGCGGCGCTTCGTCCTGTGGACCGCAGCCGCTTGTCAAGACCAGAATCGCGTGGCCGATACAATGTAGTTAAAACAAGGGGGCGCGCAGACCCCCTGCATAGTGGTATTATCACCGTGCCGCCCCGAAGAGGCGGCGCCACAAGCACCAAGTGAGGGCGAGCATGAAAACAATTGGCTTGCTGGGCGGCATGAGCTGGGAAAGCACGGAACTCTACTACCGCCTGATCAACGAGGGCGTCAAGGCCAGGTTGGGCGGCCTGCACTCGGCGCGCATCGCCCTCGTCAGCGTGGACTTCCACGCCATCGAACAGATGCAGGTCGCGGGCGACTGGGAGAGCGCAGGCGTCGCCCTGGGCCAAGCCGCGCGCCAAGTGCAGGCCGCCGGCGCCGACTTCCTCCTGCTCTGCACCAATACCATGCACAAGGTCGCCCCGGCGATCGAGGCGGCGATCGACATCCCGCTGCTGCACCTGGCTGACGCCACAGCCCAACACATCCGCGCGGCGGGCCTCCACACGGTCGGGCTGCTGGGCACCGCCTTCACCATGGAACAAGACTTCTACAGGGCGCGCCTGGCGCAGCATGGCCTGAGCGTGTTGACCCCCGCGCCGGCGGACCGGCAGATCGTCCACCGCGTGATCTACGACGAGCTGGTGCTGGGCGTCATCCACCCAGCCTCACGCCGCGAGTACGTGCGCATCGTCGAAGAGCTAACCGCGCGCGGCGCCGAGGGCGTGATCGAAGGCTGCACCGAGATCGGTATGTTGCTACAACAGCCCCACACGCCCACGCCGCTCTTCGACACTACCGCCATCCACGCCCAGGCCGCCGTCGAGCGGGCGCTGGCCTAGCCGGTGCGCATACCCCCTGCATACTCCAGGCATACTGCCTGGTCACAATGCCCTGTCATAATGCCTGGGCGAATCACCTATGCCTACTGCGCCGCGGCAAAGGTATGGCATTCGCTACAATTAATGCCCTCTTCCCCCACATGCTTCTCATGAATGCCGTAGAACGAGAGGTCATCGTCCGCGGCGGTGAGCTTGCCGGCGCTGTCGCCGCCTTCCGGCTCATGGCAACTGGAGCACAACGCTTTGCCCGCGCGTTCGGTCTTGGGCGTATAGCCAAGTTGGGCAAAGTCGAGCCGCGTCCCACCTTCATGGCACGCCTTGCATTCCAAGGCATCGTCTGCCGGGGCTACTTCATGGTATAGCCCCATGTAACGCTCGGCATCGAGAAAGCTGTAGCCCTGGCTTAACGGCCAACCCATTGCTTCGGCGCCCTTGCGAATGGCCGCATCCGTATTGCCGGTCTGGAACAGAATCCCCAGCTTGACCGGAATGATCTTCTTGCCGGCAACATCATAAGGCAGCCACGCCGTGTGATGCTTAAAGGGATAGATCTTGGCGCCGCTGTCTTGGATGCTGCCCAACGGCCCCGCCATCCACACGGAACCGTTTTGCGCCGCCACCGCCGGCGCGCCTAGCTCAT
>JBBSBO010000280.1:0-4689 GCA_038251215.1 Caldilineales bacterium | reverse complement strand
GGAAGATCAGCGCCCAATAGGTGTTGAGCAGGCCCAGCTGCTTGATCCAAACGAAGGCCGGCACCAGCGTGAGGATAAAGGGCACCATCAGCAGGCTGATGACCAAATAGAACAGGACGGTGCGCCCGGGGAAAGAATAGCGGGCAAAGACAAAGGCCGACATCGACGAAACCAACAGCACGCCAGGCACCGAAATGCCGGTCACCAGCAGGGTGTTCCAGAAATACTTCCACAGCTGGTTAAAGGCGATGACATAGTTTTCTCCGTGGAGCGGCAACGTAGGCTGCATGAAATAATGCTGCATCTGGCTGGTGGTCTTGAACGACGTGATCAGCAAGAAGTAGAAGGGCAAAAAGGTAATCAAGGTGATCACCAGCAGGAACAGGTTAGACAGCACATTGTAGCGCTGGACAAACCCCCAGAAACCGCTGGATTTGATTGGATAGTGCATGGCTCTTTCCTATTCCGGAACGTATTCGATGTCAGAGCGAATAAAGCGCATGTTGATCGCCGTGATGATAAAAATCACAACGAACAACAGCACGCCAATGGCGGAGGCATAGCCCATTTTGTTGTAGAAGAAGGCGGAATGGTACAGGACCAGCCCCGGCACCCGCGTGGCGTTGCCCGGCCCGCCATTGGTGAAGATCAGTACGTCCTGGAAGTTCTGGACTTGGCTGATCAGCGTCAGGATGAAGATCAGCTTGAGCTGGCCCATGATCATGGGCACGTCCAGGCTGAAGAAGCGGCGGACACGACCGGCCCCGTCGATGGCCGCAGCGTCGAACAGCTCGTTGGGGATGGAGTCCAGACCGGCCAGGTAGATGAGCAGATTCAGGCCGGACACCCAGGGGAAGCCAAAGAAGGCGATGCACCACAGCGCCAGGCGCATATCTCCCAGCCAGATCTGCGTCCACTCCTCCAAGCCCATGCTGCGCAACAGCGTATTGAGAATGCCCGCCTGGGGGTCATAGATAAAGAGCCAGACGAGGATGATCACCATAAAGGGGATGACCATCGGGACGACGAGCAAGACGCGCCAGACGTAGGCGGTACCCCTGTTGCGCAGGCTGAAGATCATCTCGGCTGCGAGCAGCGGCACGGTCATAGCCACGGCCAAGCGGAACACGGTCAGCAAAGCGACATTGGGCAGCGAGGCCTGAAACGCCTGGTCGACCGTGAACATCTCGCGGAAGTTGCCCAATCCAACAAACTCAGAGGTCATGCCATTCCAGCGAAAGAAGCTGTGCCAGAAGGCCGAGACGATAGGATAGAAGGTGAAGATACCCAAAAGCAGGAAGGTCGGCAGCAGAAACAGGTAGATCGACCCGCTCTTGCGCAGCCTGGTGGCCAGGCTCTTTTTCTTGTCATACGGGACCGGCTTCGCGGCCGGCGCAACTGCCTGCGTTGTGTTCATAATCGCTCATTTCCCATTGCCAGCCGTATCCTGTGATCACGCGAGGAGGGATCTTCCGGGGAGCACGTTGCCCCCCGGAAGATGACAGCGCACGGTTGGACGTTGTGCAATGCACAGTACGATGCACAGACAACGCCTAGCCACGCTTACGTGAAAACTAGCTCGGGCGAATGGCGTCCATGCGCACCGCGGCGGCGTCCATGTAGCTTTGCAGTTGGTCCAGCATCTCTTCCTCGGCCAGTTGACCGACGCAATACGGCAGCACCACCGAGATGAAGTTCATGCCATACTCGAAGTCGAGCAGTGAGTCGTCCTCCTGGAAGGACGAGGCGGGATACGCCACCGTCTCGGCGAAGCCCATGCCCTCGGTAATCGGGTTCGCCTCGGCGCCGATCACGTTGGGAATGGTGTTGGGCGTCTCGCCGACGACCTTGGTGATGTTCTCCGGCGTGGTGGCGAACATCAGGAAGTCGGCGCACTCTTCAGTGGATTGATTGTTGAGCGCCGTGGACGTGAGCGCGTATTGGAACGAGCCGTAGCCGGAAGCCACATTGGTCATGGGCACGTCGTCGGGGACGACGCCGGAGGTGACTGACGTGACGGGCCGGAAGTAGAACCAGTCCAGCTCGAACTCGCGGGCGGGGTCATTGAGGAAACGATTCAGGTTCCACACGCCGGTGATGGCCATGGCCGACTCGCCGCCCAGGAATTGGCGATAGACGCCCTCCCAGTCCATGCCCAGCGCGCCCTCTTGCCAATAGTCGGCCATGCCTTTGAAGGTGCGCAGCCGTGCCACCTGCTCGTCCTGATGGGCGGAGTAGGTTCCCGCCTTGATGGCGTCGGCCATTTCCCACTTGTCGGGCCAGCCGTTGTTGTCCGTGTCGAGCGTGGAGATCAGGTCCCAATAGAAGTATTTGGAAAGCCAGCCGGTGACCCAGGTTGTCTGGTCCAGGGCTGCGTTGCCGCCGCCTGCCCAAGAGAAGCCGGATTTGCCTGTTTCGGCGATGGTGGCGGCAGCAGTCATCCACTCGTCCCAGGTCTTAGGTTCCGCCGTAATGCCGGCAGCGTCGAACATGTCCTTGTTATAGTAGCAGCCCAGCGCCGTCTGGTCGCCCAGCAGCATGTAGAGGTTGCCGTCGGGGGCGCGCCAGAAGTCGATGCTGGGATAGAAGCCGTCGTGCCAGGTGCTGCGCGCGGGATGACCTTCCGGCGCGTAGGGGCTGGGCATTTCCATCCAGGGATCCAGAGCCAGCCACCAGCCTTTGCCCATGTCTTCGTTGACAAAGTCCGGCTGCGTCCACATCATATCCGGCGCGGTGCCGCCTGTCATCATGGTGACCATGGATTCGCGGCGGTTGCCCATGGGGATGGGTTGGAACTCGATCTTGACGTTGGGGTGCTCTTCCATATAGGTGTTGGCTACCGTGTCGAAGGCGACCAGGTTGGCCTGACCCTCCTGCAGTTGCTGCCCGGTGTAGGCCGAGGGCGTAAAGTTGCCGGCATCAAACTGGAGAACGACCGCGGCTTGATCCGGCGCGGCGCCTTCGCCGCCGGCTTGCGGCGCGGCAGGCACGGCGCAGGCCGCCAAGGCCAGCCCGGCTGCACTGGTCCCCATGAGTTTCAACATCTGACGGCGTGAGAGATTGTTTTGATTCAGATTCATGGTCCCCGTTCCTCCTAAGGATAAGCTGCTCAGTAGATATGCTAGGTGTGCCTGAAACTCGTGTTGCCCGCGAAGTTGTTGCGGTGGGACGATGTGGCTGGTCGGGGCATTCCCCCTTTCTATGCCGGGCGCCCGTGCGGGGCGCCTCTATCTGCCCTCGGTGGAAATCTAGCTGCTCTGCGGCGCGGGGCCGGTGGACTGGCGCACGATCAGCTCGCTGGGCATGACGGCACGGCGAGCTTCCTCTGCCTGCGGCGCGTCGATCGAGTCGAGCAGGAGTTGGCAAAGTTGTTCGCCCAGCTCGCGGATGGGGGTGGCGACGGTGGTGAGCGGCGGGCAGGCATAGGCGGCTGCGATAATATTATCATAGCCGATCACCGATACCGATTCCGGCACGGCCAAGCTCAATCCACGCAGGGCGGCGCCGGCGCCGATCGCCATCACGTCGTTGCAGGCGAAGATCGCGGTCGGCGGGTCGGGCAGGCGCATAAAGGCCAGCGCAGCTTCGTGCCCACTGGCATAGGCGTAATCCCCGCCGAAGATCAGCGCCTCGTCTTCGGGCAAGTCGGCGGCTGCCAGCGCGTCGCGATAGCCGCGTACGCGGTCGCTGCTCAGGCTGAACGTTTCCGGCCCGGTGATGCAGGCGATGCGCCGGTGGTGCAGGTCGATCAGGTGCTGCGTCGCCGTCTTGCCGCCGCCGTAGTTGTCCAGCATGATGGCGCTGATGCCGGCGTAGTCGCGGTCGAAGGTCACCACCGGCACGCCGCGCGCGCGCAGCGGCGCCAGCCGTTCTTCAGCCTGGTCCGACGTGCAATAGATTACCCCGTCCACGCGCTTGGAGATGAGCATGTCCAGATAGGCGACTTCTTTGGCTTCTTTGCGGTCGGAGTTGCACAACAGGACGCTGTAGCCTGCCTCATAGCCGTAGTTCTCGACGCCGCGCGCCAGGTCGGCAAAGAACGGGTTGCCGATGTCAGGGACGATGATGCCGATGGTGCGCGTCTCCTGGCGCACCATGGCGCGGGCGAGCGAGCTGGGCCGGTAGTTGAACTCTTCGATGGCGGCCAGCACCTTGCTCTTGGTCTCCGGGCGGACAAAGCGCGTGCCGTTGAGGACATGCGACACCGTGCTGATGGACACGCCGGCGGCGTGCGCGATATCGTAGATGTTCGCCATGTCGGGCCTCCTCGCAGTTGGATACTCGAAGCTGTAGTCTCGAAGCCGCATAATGGTGATTCCGCTCTCACGCGCCGCCCAGGGTTGAGCGTCGGACAAGAGTTGCGCGTCCACACAGTGAAAATGTACACGGTAAAAGTACACACCGTGAGAGTTTCCAGAGTGAGAGTTTACACAGTGAAAAAAGCGCTTGCGCAAACGCATCTCTGAGGGTATCATGCTTTGTATTCTGTGTCAACGGAAGACCGAGGGCGAAATTGAAGAAGATTGAGGAAGCCGCATGATCGAAATACGCTCCCTCGACGCGGCGGAGCTGCCTGCCCTCGAGGCCAACCTGACCAATGGCGGCACAGCCAAACATGCCGCACGGCTGGCGCGCCAGGAGCGTGGTGAGGTCGTCTACCTGATCGCCTGGCAGGCGGCGCGGCCTGTG
>JBBSBO010000279.1:0-4693 GCA_038251215.1 Caldilineales bacterium | reverse complement strand
ATGAAAATGATGCCCGAATCGTCCCAGCGCCGCGTGATGGGAAGGCCGAGCGTCTCGGCATAGAACTTCTCCATCTGCGCGAAGTTGGGTGTGCGCAGCGCCACATGATGCGTTCCCGCCAGCTTCATTCGTTCGCTCCCTTGTGAGTGTGCGGATGATCTACGCGGAAGCTTGCGGCTTCCGCGTAGATGGCAAAATTGCCTGTGTAAGCCCTATCTTCAGTCGCTCAGTTCGACTTCGTGGCCCGACGCGGCCGAGCGCATAATGCCGTCCACAATGCGCACGCTCGACAGCGCCTGCTGCGGCGTAATGATGTCGGCCGTGAGGTCGCCGTTGAGGCGCGCCACGAAGTTCTCCACCAAGTGCGCGTAGGAGCTGATCGGGTCGGCGGGCACGCTGGTTTCGATGTGCGCCTGCTGCCCGTTGAGCACCGTATACAGGTCCACGCCCTCGCGGTTGGTCACGTTGGCCCCGCCCAGGGTGCCGTACAGCTCCGCATAGAACTGCTCGGGCAGATGCGCGGCCCACGCCACCTGGAAAAGCAGCGCGATACCATTGGCAAAACGCACAAAGGCCCAGGTCAGGTCGTCTACGTCGAAGCGCACGCCCGCGCCCGGCTTGTTGATGTCCATGCCCCAGCCGCCCAGCCCCATGCCGCTCTGTCCCAGCTTGGAGAAAGAGGAGCCGCTGACCGTCACCGCGTCCGGGTAACCCATCAGATAGAGCACGCGGTCCAGCGCGTGGACGCCGATGTCGAGCAGGCTGCCGCCGCCCGCCAGATCGCGGTTGGTGAACCAACTACCGTAGCCGGGGATGCCGGCGCGGCGCTGCCACACGGTGCGCGCGGCGTAAATCTCGCCGAAGAAGCCGCTGTCCACCTGCGCCTTGGCGGCTTGCATCGGCGCAGAATAGCGGTAGTGCGTACCCACCGTCAGGATTTTGCCCTTCTTCTCCGCCAGCGCCATCATCTCCTTGGCGTCGGCATAGGTCAGCGCCAACGGCTTTTCACACAGCACGTTTGAGCCGGCCTCCAGTGCCGCCATCGTCATCGGCTTGTGGAAGACGTTGGGCGTCGCCACCACGGTAATATCCGGCTGCATCTTCTCCAACATCTCGCGATAGTCGGTGAACACGTTGGGGATGTGGGTCTCCTCCGCCACGGCGCGCACGCGCGCTTCGTTGACGTCGCACACCGCCACCGCCTCCACGCCCTCCACGCGCCGGAACGAAGGGATATGCCCGCGCTGGATGATCATGCCTGCGCCGATAAAGGCAACTCGCCAAGACTTCTTTTCGCCGCTCATAGGGTTTTGTTCTCCGTTTGGCTGGGGTTTATTTATCTAACGTGAATTCGCCGTCTTATTCGTCGTCAAACAGGATCACATGCACGAACTTCGGCCCATGGACGCCCAGCGTCAGCGCCATCTCGATATCCGCCGACTTGCTCGGCCCGGTGATCAGCGTGAGGTTGGCGTGCGTGCGCAGCAAGTCGACCAGCGTACCCGCCTCGCGGCGCTCCGCCAGCCAGTCCTCCGCCGTGGCGTAAAGGCGACTGAAGGGGACCAGGCCAATGTGATAATAGGGCAGCAGGCTGGCGGCGCGGCTCAGGCCCGGCCCGGACTTCATGAGCATGGTACCGGTGGCGGCAAAGGCCGCCTCCACGCCGCTGATGCCGTAGCGGATCGAGCGCACCGGCTCGCGGCTCGCGCTGTCGTAGAGCGTCGCCGGCGACACCAGCGCCAGCCCCATGTCGTGGAAGGCGTCCTCCAGCCCGCCCACGGGCAGTAGATCCGCGTCCCAGGCCAGCACGCTGCGTTCCTGCCCAGTCTTGACCACGGTGCCCTTCTGCGCGGCCGCCTCCTGCTCCATCCACGCGACGATGCGGCTGAGCAGGCTCAGGCGCGCCTCGGTGGGCGTCTCCGCCACCTCATAGCTGCCGTGCAGCACGGTCAACTCTTGGCCGAAACGATGCGCTAGCGTGGGCATGTCGCCCACGGCGCTAGTCACAGTCATGCGCGTGGCGTCGGTCAACGGCTCCGGCGCGGGCGGCGGAAAGCGCAGGTCAGGCTGCGCCAGGGTGGCGCGTAATTTCGAGAGAATGGCGTCGCGTGCGCTCATATCCAGCCCTCTGTCTAGCTATGTCTAGCTCTGTGGTTCTCTATTTCGCTTGTGGAGGTCGTCCGTCGCGGGCCGGGCCGGAGATCGACTTGCGCCGCTCCATACGTTCGGTCCACACATCGCGGAAGCGCTTCTTCGCCAGCGGCGGAAAGTCCCGGCTCGACGTCCAGGCGGAGAAGGGCGGCGGCAGCGCCTTGATTGTGCCGCCGCTGAGCGAGGCCAACACGTTGCTGCCCAGGCTGCCCAGCGCCAGGCCGGACTCGTAGACGCGGCGGCTTTGCATGGCGTGCATAAAGCCCTGCATGGCCTGCTTCTCGAACCAGGAAGGTACGCCCTGCTGCACATAGTCGCTGCGCAGATCTAATAACAGCCGCGGCAGGTCGATTTTCACGGGACAGGCGTCGCGACAGGCGCAGCATAGGGTGCTGGCGCTGGGCAGCTTGTCCACGTCGGTCACGTCGATATTGAGCAGCGGGCTGATCACTGCGCCGATTGGCCCGCTGTAGGTGCTGCCATAGGCGTGCCCGCCGATCTCGCGATAGACCGGGCAGACGTTGAGGCAGGCGCCGCAGCGGATGCACATCAGCGCCTCGCCATAGCCGCGCGCCAAAATGTTGCTGCGCCCGTTGTCCAGCAAAATCACATGGAATTCTTCGGGGCCGTCCACGTCCTGCGCCTGGCGCGGGCGGCTGGTCATGGAAAGATAGACCGTGAACTGTTGGCCCGTAGAGCTGCGGCTGAGCGCCTGAATCTGCAAGAAAGCGTCCTCCACCGTGGGGACCAGCTTCTCGATACCCATGATGGCGACATAGACGCGCGGCAGCGCCGTGACCATGCGTCCGTTGCCCTCGTTGGTGGCGATGCAGACCGTGCCCGTCTCGGCGATGGCGAAGTTGCAGCCGCTGATGCCCATATCCGCGCTGAGGAACTCGCGGCGCAAGGTAGCTCGCGCCACGGCGCACATCACCTCCGGGTCGAGCGTGGGCGGCATGTCCAGCTTTTCCTGCATCACCTGGGCGATGTCTTCGATGCGCTTGTGCGCCACCGGCGCCACGATGTGGCTGGGCGGCTCGCCCGCCAGCTGCACGATGTACTCGCCCAGGTCTGTCTCCACCACCTGCATGCCCGCGGCTTCTAGGGCGGGGTTAAGGCGGATCTCCTCGGTGACCATCGACTTGGACTTGACGACCTTTTGCACCGTGTGTTGGCGCGCGAGTTCGAGTACGATGCGGTTGGCCTCGTCCGCGTCCTGCGCCCAATGCACATGACCGCCGTTGGCCTGCACATTCGCCTCGAACTGCTCCAGCAAGTCCGGCAAGTTGCGCAGCACGTACGTCTTCATCTGCCGCGTCTGATCGCGCAGGCGCGGGCCGTCGACTTCACCCATGGCAACCACGCGCGACGCGCTCAGGCGCCCCACCGAGCGGCCCAACACCGTCTTGAGGTTCTTGTTGTTTAGCGCATCATGCACGCGCTGCTTGTAGGGCGCATGGAGATCAATCGGTGCAGTCGGCATAGCTGCTTTCCCTCACGATAACGCTCACAATAAAATGAACCGAACGGCCTGGCGAAGGCTAACGCATGTCCTGCCAGCGCCGCGGCTGCCCGCCCGACGGCGAACTCGCAGGCGGCGAGCCGGCAGGCGGTGAAGCGGAGGGCGGTGCGCTCTCCTCCGCGCCGGGTTCCGCGCCTTCCTCCTCCACATCGACCTGGCTGTTGAGGATCTCGGCGATGTGGACGGCGCGCACGCGCTGCGCCTGCCTGCTCAGCAGCCCGTTGATGTGCGTCATGCAGCTCACGTCGCACAGCGCCACCACGTCGGCCCCGCTCTGCGCCAGGTTCAGACACTTGCGCCGGCCCATGGCGGTGCTGATCTCGGCGTTCTTGATCGAAAACAGCCCGCCGAAGCCGCAGCACTCGTCGTGCCCGGTCAGCTCCACCAGCTCGGCCCCTTGGACGTTCGCCAGCAGCGCGCGCGGCTGGCGGTCCACGCCCATCTCGCGCAGCGTGTGGCACGAGGCATGATAGGTCAGCTTGCCCTCGAAGCGCGAGCCGGTATCTGTCACGCCCAGCACGTCGACCAGGAACTCGGTCAGCTCGAAGGTAACCTCCGCCAGCGCTTCCGCCCGTCGACGATCCGCTTCCATCGCCGGGTCCTCAAAGAGGACGGAATAGAAATGCGTCACCATCGCCGCGCAACTGCCGCTGGGCGCGACGATGGCGTCAACCAGGCCCTGCTGCACGAACGGCTCAAAGATATCCAGATAGCGGCGCGCCAAGGCGCGCGCTTCGTCGCGGAAGCCGGCGTTGAAGGCGGGCTGCCCGCAGCAAGTCTGCTCGTAGGGGAAGACGACCTCCACGCCGTGGCGCTCCAGCAGCTCGGCAGTAGCAATGCCGACCTCGGGGTAGAGCATATCGACCATACAGGTGACAAAGAGGGCCACCCGGCGCGGCGGCGTTGCGAATTGTTTGGTTTTTCTCATAGCAGCAAGCGGATCCGGTGGCTTATACAGCGGCGTATGGAACAGCGGCAGGTATTGCGTAACGAGAGATGGGGTGCAAATCAATGCGGCGT
>JBBSBO010000278.1:0-4701 GCA_038251215.1 Caldilineales bacterium | reverse complement strand
CAGATCTGCCAGATCAGCACGGCGAGCAGGACGCCGATGACGAGACTCTCCACGGCGACAACGATGATGGCAATATCCCGAACGGTTGCGCTTAACACCTAGCCGTCTCCTTGCTCAGTAAAATCTTCATAAGTGGCTTGTTGCGAGTCATGTTCTAGGCGCTGCCCCAATCCCCGCTCTTAGCTGCGCTGCGCAATTCGCGCAGGCCGATCATGGCGGCCCAGGCGAGAACGGATGCTTCGATGATATGCACCTGCCCAACGCGGGGCAGCGGCAGATGCAGCAGCGCGCCCAACGCTTGTCCGAAGGCGAAGCCCGTGGCCGAGGCGATCAGGTAGAGTGCCAAGTCGCGCAGGCTGCGCCCGCCCCACAGGTGAAAGAGGGCGGCGTAGGCGGCGCTGACAAGCAGGCCCAACAGCAAGCCGGGCGACACAAGCGCCATCATAGGACGATGATGCCGCCCCCTAGGCAGCGCTCGCCGTCATAGAAGACGGCCCCCTGACCGGGCGCGATGTCGCGCAGCGCCTCGTCGAAGCGCACTTCCACGCTGCCGTCCGCCTGCGGATAGAGGCGGCAGGCAGCCGAGCGGGCGCGATAGCGGATCTGGCAGGCGGCGGTTGTACCCGGCGCGACCGGCGCGTCCTGCGTCCAGGTGACCTCACGCGCCAGCAGCCGGTCTTGGCCCAGCTCGGCCTGGGTCCCCACGATCAGCGCGTTGCGGGCGTGATCCAGCTTGAGTACGTAGAGCGGCTCGCCCGCACCGCCGATGCCCAGCCCCTTGCGTTGGCCGATGGTGTAGCCGGGCAGCCCTGCGTGCTCGCCCAGCAGGTTGCCGGCGGTGTCCAGCATAGGGCCAGGGCGCATGGCCTCGGCGGCCCAATCGCGCAGAAAGCGCCGGTAGTCGTCGTCGGCCACAAAGCAGAGGTCCATCGAATCATGTTTGCTCGCGATGGGCAGGCCGCGTTCCGCGGCCATGCGGCGGATCTCCGGCTTGGGGAAATCGCCGACGGGAAAGAGTACGCTGCGCAGTTCGTCTTGGCCGAGCACGCTGAGCACGTAGCTCTGGTCCTTGTGCTCGTCGACGGCCTTGAGCAGCTCCACGCGGCCGTCGGCGGCATAGCGCAGGCGGGCATAATGGCCCGTCGCCAGGTAATCCGCGCCCAGCCGTCGCGCGTAATTAAGCAGGTAATCAAAGCGGATGTGGCGGTTGCAGGCGATACAGGGGTTGGGCGTCAGCCCGGCGCTGTGGTCGGCGATGAAGCGGTCGACGACGGCGCGCTTGAAGGGCTGCTCCACGTTGATCAGATAGAAGGGCATGCCCAGTTGGTCGGCGACGCGGCGCGCGTCGTTGACGCTTTCTAGGCTACAACACTTGTTGGTCGAGGCCTCGCCCGCGTGCGTCTCGGTCCACAGGCGCATCATCACGCCCACGCAGCGATAGCCGCGCTCGACGAGCAGGGCGGCGGCGACGGAGCTGTCCACGCCGCCGCTCATGGCGACGACGACGGTGGTGTCCGCGGGGGCTTTGGCGTCAGGCCGGGCGCTGATGTATATCTCGTTTTGTACTTCGTTGTGTGCTTCGGTCGGCACGTTGATGCCCTAGAATGTGCGATGCTGCCGTTATCAATGCGCAGGATCCGGCCTGCCGCGGCTATTGTACATGATATCATAGACAGATGGCTACATTTGCCGCAGTACACAAAAGGCGGGTACATTCTATCCATGATTCTTTCCATCCATCATCCTTCCAATAGATTCAAGCAATAGACTCAAGGACGGAGCGCAGCGATATGGGCAGAGGCAAAGAGCGAGTGAACAGCGGCACGCACTGGGAGGCGCTGGGCGGCTATAGCCGCGCCGTGCGCTATGGCGACCGTATTCTGGTCTCCGGCACGACCGCGACCGGGCCGGACGGTCTGGTAGGGCCGGGCGACGCCGCGGCGCAGGCCAACTACGCCATCGACAAGATCGCGGCCGCGCTGGAGCAACTGGGCGGCAGGCTGGACGACGTGGTGCGCACGCGCATCTACGTGCGCAATATCGCCGACTGGGAAGCCGTGGCCCGCGTGCATGGCGCGCGCTTTGGCGAGATTCGCCCGGTCAACACGCTGGTCGAGGCGCACCTGGTAGGCGAGGAGTACTTGGTGGAAATCGAAGCCGAAGCCGTGATCGGGGCGAGCAATGCGTTTTAGCCTGCGCCTGAACAACGATCTGACGATACGCGAGTACGTCACGCTGGCACAGGTTGCCGAGTCGGTTGGCTTTGACCAGTTCTGGGTGAGCAATGATCTGTTCTTGCGCAGCGCCTTGGCTGTGCTGCCGGCGGTGGCGCTGGCGACCACGCGGCTGCAAGTGGGCACGGGCATCCTCAACCCCTATACCACTCACCCGGCCGAGATGGCGATGTTCGCGGCGACGATGGATGAACTGAGCGGTTGCCGCTTCAACCTAGGGTTGGCGGCGGGCGCGGGCGACTTTCTGCGCTGGGTGGGCCTGGAGCAGAGCGCGCCGCTGGCGACCGTGCGCACGACGGTGGAGGCCATCCGCCTGCTGCTAGCGGGCGAGATCGCCCAGACGCCAGGGCAGACGCCGGGCTGGAGCGACGAAGCCTATCTGCGATTCCGTGCGCCGCGCGTGACGCCGATCTACGTGGGGGCCACAGGGCCGAAGATGCTCCAACTTGCCGGCGAGCTGGCGGACGGCGTGCTGCCGCTGCTCTTCCCGCCGGAGCATTACTTCGGCGTGCTGCCGCACATCCAGGCGGGCGAGGCCAAGCGCGCCGACGCGCTGGCGCCTCTGGACCTGGCTGCCTGCATTTGGGTGTCGCTGTCGGAGGATCGTGCAGCGGCGCGGCATGTGCTGGCGCAGAAGATCGCCTACTATGGCTATACCCTCTCCCCGCTGATCCTGGAGCGGCTGGAGTTGACGCGGGCGGACTTCGCTGCGGTGGAGCGTGCCATCACCGTGGAGCGCGACGAAGCGAAGGCCGCGGCGCTGGTGGACGAGCGCATGTTGCGCATCGGCGTGCTGGGCGGGCCGACGGATGTGATCGAGCGGCTGGAGCCGCTGGTGGCCGCGGGCGCGACGCACCTTAGCTTTGGGCCGCCGCTGGGGCCGGACCCGGTGCAGGCCGTCCGGTTGCTGGGCCAGGTCGTGGCGCATTTTCGCGGGTGAGGCGGGCGCGGGGACAGCCGCGGGTCTGTGTGGAAGGCGCACTCGACCGTATGGTATACTGAAAGCGGCGAGGTTCTGCCCGTGACACGGCAGAACGGCGGCCCTATCAAAGCATTGATTGGATCGTTGAGTTGTGTTCATGCGGGCGAGCGCCCGTTTGCAGTAAATCCATCCTGTTTGACAAGAACGACTGGGAGGAAACCTCATGGAATACCGATCTCTTGGACGCACCGCGGCTAAAGTAAGCCCGCTATGCCTGGGTTGTATGATGTTCGGCGGACGCACCAGCCCCGATGATTCGTATGCCATCATCGACCGGGCCATCGACGCCGGCATCAACTTCTTGGACACGGCTAACGTCTACAGCCGCGGGCGCAGCGAAGAAGTCACCGGCGAAGCGCTCAAGCGCAACGGCAAGCGCCAGCGCATCGTCCTGGCGACCAAAGTGCATGGCACGATGGACGACGACGACCCGAACGCGTTCGGCAGCTCACGCCGCCACATCATCGAGCAGTGCGAGGCGAGCCTGCGCCGGCTGCAAACGGACTACATCGACCTCTACCAGATCCATCGCCCGCGCTCCGATACGCCCATCGACGAGACGCTGCGCGCGCTGGACGACCTGATCCGAGCGGGCAAGGTGCGCTACATCGGCACGAGCACCTTCGCGGCCTGGCAGGTGATGGAATCGCTGTGGGTGAGCAAGGAACTAGGCCTGCACCGTTTCGTCAGCGAGCAGCCGCCCTATCACATCCTGGACCGACGCATCGAGCGCGAACTGATCCCCATGGCGCAGACCTACGGCATCGGCATCATCCCGTGGAGTCCGCTGGCGGGCGGCCTGCTCACAGGCAAGTACACGCGCGAGAACCCGTCGCCCGAGGGCGCACGCTATGCCGATGTGCAGGGCAACCAGCGCTTCGCCGACCGCAAGACGGATGAGCTGTACGACGTGGTGGAAGAGCTGCGCCCGCTGGCGAAAGACAAGGGCTGCACCTTGGCGCAGCTGGCGCTGGCGTGGTGTATGCACCAGCCGGGCATCACCAGCCCCATCATCGGCCCGCGCACGATGGAGCAACTGGTCGACAACCTGGGCGCGTTGGAGGTGGAGATCACCGACGCCGACCGCGCGGCCATCGACCAGATGGTGCCGCCGGGGCGTATGGCCTCGCCCTTCTATGAGGCCGACTTTGGCCCGCACCAGTTCCGCTGGTAGCGCGGTATGAATGGCTGTGCGTCGCCTCGTCCGATGTTTCGCTGGGCGTAGGCGGCGCACTTCGTCGCCGGTAATCGAAGAATGTAGGAACTGCGATATATGGATACAGCCGCGCTGCGCGCTCTTCTCAACGAAATTGCCGAGGGTCGACGCGATGTCGAGAGCGGGCTGGACGCGCTGCGCAGCCTGCCCTTCGAGGACATCGGCTTTGCCACCATCGATCATCACCGCAGTCTGCGTTGGGGCTTCCCCGAAGTGATCTTTTGCGCGGGCAAGACGCCGGAGCAAGTAGCGGGCATCGCCGAGCGCCT
>JBBSBO010000277.1:0-4721 GCA_038251215.1 Caldilineales bacterium | reverse complement strand
GCAATTCACCACAAAGGCCACAGAGAAACACAGAGAACAACCCGCGTGAACCCCAAGATATAGAGATTACCTACAGAGATCCCGAGAATCCATCGGAAAGACCGCACGCCTAGCCGGCCTCTTCCTCTGTGAGCCTCTGTGTACTCTGTGGTACATCAGCTTTGCCGCTGCAAAATGGCTCTGCTATACTCGATCGCAGTGCGGCGGCGCTACGATGCCGCCCGGCACTCCGTGTGCGGCGAAAAACATGAGAATGCGCTCTGCAAGTGATAGGAATTCTATGCGCCTAGACCGTCGAAGCCTGTTGCGAACCGTGCGAGTTGGTTTGTTGTGCGCCTTGTTCACCGTCATGGCGGCGAGCTGCAACGGTTCCGGCGACGCGCCGTTGGCCCTGGCGCCGCCCGCGCTGGGCAGCCTGCCTGTGCCGCCCGCGGCGCACTATCCCACGGCGGAGCCGACCGCCGTCGCCTCGCCCACGCCGGTCAGCCTGCACGGGCCTGTCACGGCCGCACTGGACGCTGAGATGCCTGAAGCCTACTCCGCGCCGCTGCTGGCGGCGCTCGCCCGCATCGACAGCGTGACCGCGGCCAACGGCATCTACCCTGTGCGCGTGCTGGATGAAGCAGCCAATGCCGACACGCTGATCCGCTTTACGCCCTGGCGGCTGGCCCAGTTTCCGCTGGCGCAGCGCGTCTATGCCGTGGTTGTCCCCTTTGACTCGCTGCAGGACGACATCACGCTCGAAGAGTTGAGCCTGCGCTGGCAAGGCCGGCAAGCAGGCGACGTGCTCATCACGCACGCGGAAAGCGCCGTACTCTCCGCCGTGCTGGGGTCGAGCCGGGCGCGCGAGGTCGGCCGCGCCGGGCTGCTCGACGCGCTGCAAGCCGCGCCCGCTGCGCTGGCGATCGTGCCCTTCGACGAACTGGACCCGCGCCTCAAAGCGCTGACGGTGGACGGCGTCAACGTCCTCGACAACCACCTGGAACTAGCCGACTATGCGCTGGCGCTGGGCCTGGACATCGAGGGGGAGAGCGCACCGCTGCTGCGGCAGGCGCTGGAGGGGCTGGTCGAACCGTGGACCAATCGCGACCCGGCGCGCCTGACCACGCTGATCATGACCGGCGTCACCGCCATCTCGCGCGGCACCGCCGCGGCCATCGAACGCAGCGGACGCTTCGACTATCCCGCCGAAGTCATCTCCGACACCCTGCGCGCGGCCGACATCACCCACGTCAGCAACGAAGTGCCCTTCCTGGACGACTGCGTGGTCAACAACACCGAGAACAACCTGACGCTGTGCAGCCATGACGACTATTCGGCGACGCTGATTGCAATCGGCACGGACATCGTCGGCCTCAGCGGCAACCACGTCAACGATTTCGGGCGCGACGGCGCGCGCCGCTCGCTGCAATTCTATCGCGATCACGACATCCCCATCTACGGCAGCGGCTTGAACGTGGAAGAGGCCTGTCGCCCGCTCCTGTGGCAGCACAACGGCAACACCTTCGCCTTTATCGCCGCGCTGGCCTTCGACCCGCAGTCGGCTTGGGCAACAGAAGGCGAGCCGGGCGCCTGCTACTACTATGACAACCGCGACGCCATCCTCGCCCTGATCGAAGAACTGGCCCCGCAGACCGATGTCGTCGCCGTCGAGCTGCAATACCAGGAGATCTACGAGGCCCAGCCCCTGCCCAGCCAGGTGGACGAGTTCCGCGCCCTGCGCGACGCCGGCGCCGCCATCGTCACCGGCGTGCAGAGCCATGTGCCGCAGGCCATCGAGCCGTACGGCGCGCAGGATCCCGGCGGTCCCGGCGTGATCGTCTATGGCCTGGGCAATCTCTTTTTCGACCAGATGTGGAGTTGGGACACGCGCACCGGCCTGATTGCTCGCCACACCATCTACGAAGGCCGCCTGCTCAGCACCGAAGTGCTCACCACCGTGTTGGAAGACTACGCCCAGCCGCGCTGGGCCACGGCGGACGAGCGCACGGAAATCCTGGCGCGCATCTTCAACGCCGCTCCCTATCGCCCCGACCCGGCGGGCGAGTGAGCGAGTACACAGCAAGTGAGTACACGAGGCTGTAACAAGTAGGGGGAAAAGCTCTTGGCGCAGACGGAAACGAACCAGCCCAAGTTTGTCCACCCGATTGAAGAAACCTTCGCCCGTATTCTCGACTTCTATCACATCCGCTGGGACTACGAACCGCGCACCTTCGACCTGGAATGGGACAGCGCCGGCGCGGTCACCGTGGCCTTTACGCCCGACTTCTATCTGCCGGACGAAGAGCTTTACGTCGAACTGACCACGCTGCGCCCCAAGCTCATGCGCCAGAAGAACGCCAAGCTGCGCCGCATGGGCGAACTCTACCCCGACATCAAGATCAAGATCTTCAAGCGCCAAGACCTGCGCGACATGATGATCAAATACGTCATGGACGAAGAGGCCGCGCGCCTCTTGGGGACCGAAGCGCAGGAGCCGCTGCCCGCCGACAGTGTCAACGCCAACAACGCCAACGCCAACAGCGGCAACGCGCAGCAAGCATGAAAGCCTACCCGCTCGCCGAGTACGGCCAACTGGCGGCAGGCGTGCGCGAGGTGCTGATCTCCAGTGAAGAGATCGACGCGCGCGTGGCGGAGTTGGGCCGCGCCATCTCCGCCGACTATGCCGGGCGCACGCCCCTGCTGGCGGGCGTGCTCAAGGGCGTTTTCATCTTTATGGCGGACCTGCTGCGCGCCATCACCATTCCGGTGGAGGTGGACTTCATCGACATCGCCAGCTACACGCCGGAGGCGCGCGACCGCGGTTTTGTCCAGTTCGTCAAGGACCTGGACATCAACGCCGCGGGCCGGCATTTGATCTTTGTCGAGGATGTGGTGGACACGGGGCTGACGCTCAACTACCTGCTGCGCAACATGCGCGCGCGCAACCCGGCCAGCCTGGAAGTCTGCGCGCTGTTCGACAAGCGCACACGCCGCATTGCGGATGTGCCGATCCGCTACGTCGGCTTTGCGTTGGCCGACGAATTCGTGGTCGGCTACGGGCTGGACTTCCACCAGCGGTACCGGAACCTGCCGTTTCTGGCGAAGCTGCGCCCGGAACAGTACCGCCCGGACCCATCCGCCGAATCCGCGTAGTCGCGCCGCCGCGAGTAGCCGCCTGCATTGATCCGGAGGTCTGATCTGCCCGAAGCTGGTGGTATGATCGAAGCATGAGCGACGCAGCGACCACCGAGGCATCCGAAACTACCCGTGTGACGTTGAGCTTGCCGACAGCGCTTGTGCGTGAGCTTGATGCGCGGCTCGCGAACAGCCACGCCACCCGCGACGAGGTCCTTCGTCGGCTTCTTGAGGATGTGCTGCCCGAACTCCCGCCCGGATATCTCGAAGCGCAAAGTGAGTATGACGTGCTCAAAGCTTCTCAGCGATTTCAGCGCCTCGTGCGCGAAGCACGAGAAAGTGAGGATGAGTTCGGGTGGACGACGAGTCCCGCAGCCCTGGCGCACCTGGCCGAGATCCCGTGGGCATCCGACGCGGGACCATCTGGTGGGCCGAACTCCCGCCGCCGTGGGGCACTCGACCCGTCCTCTTGATCGCCCGTGATGACGCATATGCGGTACTCAGTCGCTTTGCGGTGGCACCGATCACAACACGTCTGCGACTGATTCCGACGGCTGTTCTGCTCGATCCGTCATCCGATCCAGTCCCGGAACGGTGTATGGTGGCGCTTGATCACATCCATGCAATCGAGCGTGATTGGCTCGTTGAACCGATGGGACGACTGTCCTCCGAGCGCATGTCAGCGATTGACCTGGCGCTGCACCGGTCGCTTGGCATTGAGACCTGCCCGATTGAGGAATAGATAGCTCGCCTGGTTGATGGTGTAGCCCGTCAGTGAATCGGCCTGTGCGGGGGCCGACGCCCTGCCTGTGCCCGTCACGTCTTGAGGTGGACGGGCCAGACGCCGAGCGCCAGCATGCGCGGTACGAGATCCCGCAGGATTGGCAACTGCATGATCGGGGGCGGCTGCAGCGGGGCGTCCGAGGCGAGCGCCCGCGTGATGATCTGCTCCTGGGCCAGCCGCTGAAAGCCCTGGATGATCCGTGTGGGGATCTCCCGTTGCCGCTGCACCATCGCGAGGTCGCGTAGACGTAAGTGGCCCTGCTGCAACGGCTTCGTCAATACGTTCGCGCTGACCACGGCATCCTGGACGGCGTAGTTGATGCCGACGCCGCCGACGGGCGACATCACGTGCGCCGCGTCGCCGATCAGCAGCAGGCCGGGCCGGAACCAGCGCTTGATGCGCCCAGCCTCGACGGCCAGCAGCGACACCTGATGCCAGTCCGTGATCTGCCCGATGCGGTCTTCAAACTCCGGTGCCAGTTCTGCGACAGCCTGGTGGAACGCGAGCAGGCCGGCATCGTGGATCTGCTTGTAGCTGCCCTTGGCGATGACGTAGGCAATCTGCCACTCGGTGCCCCGATTTAGAATCACCATCAAGTGGCCCTTGCCGATCTTACCGCGCGCGTCGTCTGGTTCGTCCGGGCGGCGCGGCAGGCGGAACCAGATGACATCCATCGGCGGGGCGGTCGATTGCAGCTCAAAGCCGGCCAGCCGCCGCAACCGCGAGAAGCGCCCATCGGCGGCAATGGTCAACGGCGCACGCACGTCGTACTGGCCCGTCCGGGTCCGGTAGTGAACGCCCGTGACGGTTGCATCGTCGG
>JBBSBO010000276.1:0-4744 GCA_038251215.1 Caldilineales bacterium | reverse complement strand
GCCCGGACTTTCGCCCAGAGGGGCCGATACCATGCCAAATCCATCTGTTTCTGACCTGTTTAGCGTATCCGAACCGACCCTCGTCCAACCGTCCAACGGTCATCTCGCCGCGCCACGCTTGCTGCGCGACCATGCCTCGCGCATCAGCCGGCGCGTGCAAGCCGTGCCGCCTTCCGGCATCCGCCGCTATTTTGACATCGCCGCTACCATGGACGACGTGGTGACGCTCGGCATCGGCGAGCCGGACTTTGTGACGCCCGCGCCGATCCTCAACGCGGGCATCGCCAGCCTGCAGGCCGGGCACACGGCCTATACCTCCAACGCAGGCATGATCGAACTACGCGAAGCGGTGGTGCGCAAGCTCATGGAGCGGTACGGCGCGCCCGCTTATGACCCGGAGCAGGAGGCGCTGATCACCGTGGGCGTGAGCGAGGCGATGTACCTGATCATGCAGGTGCTGCTCGACGCCGGCGACGAGGTAATCGTGCCGCAGCCCTGCTTCGTCAGCTACACGGCGAGCGTGCTGTTGGCGGGCGGCACGGTGGTGGACATCCCCACCTACGCCGCCGACGACTTCCGCGTGCGCCCGTCCGACATCGAAGCCGCCATCACGCCGCGCACCAAGGCCATCCTGATCGGTTTCCCCAGCAACCCCACCGGCGCGGTGATGGGCCGCGAGGGGCTGCTGGCGATTGCCCGCATCGCCGAGCAGCACGACCTGATCGTGATCTCGGACGAAATCTACGACCGGCTGGTCTATGGCGAACACCGGCATGTGATGTTTGCCTCGCTGCCGGGCATGCGCGAGCGCACGCTGCACCTGGGCGGCATGAGCAAGGACTACGCCATGACCGGCTGGCGCGTGGGCTATGCGCTGGGGCCGGCGGAGCTGATCGGCGCCATGCGCAAAGTCCATCAATACCTGATCATGTCTGCCTCCACCGTGGGGCAGGAGGCCGCGCTGGCGGCGATGACCGACCCGCGCGTGGAGGACTACGTGGAGGAGATGCGCGCCTCCTATGACGCGCGTCGCCGGCTGATTGTGAACGGCCTCAACGCCATCGGCATGCCCTGCTTCGAGCCGCAGGGCGCCTTCTACGCCTTTCCCAGCGTGGCGCGCACGGGCCTCAGCGAACATGAGTTCGCCGAGCGCCTGTTGATGGAAGAGCGGGTGGCGGTGATCCCCGGCAGCGCCTTCGGGCAGGGGGGCGAGGGCCATGTGCGCTGCGCCTACGCGGCGAGCCGGGCCAACATCGAGAAGGCGCTGGAGCGCATGGCGCGCTTTGTGCGCCGCTACAGCTAACTCTGTCGAAGCAAACGGGCGTCTGTAGAGAACAAACGCCGCTGCCAGGGGCAGGATCGCCTCTAGCAGCGGCGTATTTTGTTCAGGTTGCTTCGCGCAGGTCGCCTAGCGCAGGTCGAACTGCCAGGCGGCGTCGGCGCCGGCGCGGGCCAGTTCGTCGCGCAGCAGCAACTGATAGATTTCCAGGTGGCGGATCGGCTGCTTCAGGTTTTGGATCATGATGCGGTAGTTGAGGTCTTCCATACGGCTGTGCCAGCCGTTGAGCCAACGCTTCCAGGCCGCATTGAGGCGCACGCGCTCCTCGTTGTCGGGGGCGTTCTCCATTTCATGGCGGATGGCGCCGACGGCCTGTTTCAGCTCGCCGCGCAGCTTGTCGCGGCTTTCGAGCACCTCGCGCCGCGCCGCGATCCATTCCGGGATCAGGTCATTGCTCTTGAGCAGGTTAAAGGCGGTCTGCTGCTCGGCGGAGACGAAGGGGCTGCGCTCCAGGTCGAGGGGCTTGCCCTTGCCGGCGAGGTTGTCGAAGAGGCCGCGGCGCATGGCGTCTTCGATGCGCTGGCTGACCAGGTCGCTCCATTCCGACATCAGGTGCGGGGGGGGCTGCTCCTCCGGCTGTTGCGGAGCGTCCGCGCCTCCGTCCGTTTTTGTGCCGTTGTTTGTGCCGTTGTTTGTGCCGTTGTTTGGGCCGTCGTAAGCCTCTGGGTGTTCCTCATCGTAGCGGGCCGCTTTGTCGCGGGCCTCGCGCAGCCGGCGCGAGACGCCGTTCGCATCGTCGTCCCCGTCGCTGCCGGCGGGCCGAGTTCGTTGTGCCATCCTTGTAAGCTCCTTCGACAAATCGCGATTGTGAATTCTTATTCTAACAGGGGAGAGGAGGCCGCGCAATCTTCGCCCCCAGGCGTAAATTTCAGAATGGGGGCGGAAAAGCCATAAACCGCAAAGTGCGCAAAGAACGCAAAGAAAAAGCAACAGCAAGAACAGCAAAAAGCCATGTGTATTTCACGGCGGCGTACGGAACGGTTTTTGCGAAGACGCGTTAGGCGTTACAATAGCCCTCAACCGGCAGCCCGCCAAGACGCAAGCGCACGCAGAATTGTGGCAACGGATATGCCAATAGGCCCACCAGGTTCAACGCTCTTATGGCCGTTATGGAATAGCCAAGAACATCGCTTGCGCGCCGCGTGGCGGCTGGCGATCCAACTGCTCTTGTGGGTGTTTACGCCAGCGCTGCTGGATGTGGCGCTGGGCGGCCCTTTGGCGCGGCTGGTGGGCAATCTCCTCCCCGATTTCATCGTCATCGGCAACCGCATTGTTCTCTTCAGCCTGACGCTGGCGGCGATCTTGGCGACGACCTGGTTCGCCACGCGCTTTTTGGACCGGCGCCCGCTGCGCGACCTCGGCCTGCAACTGGATGACGCCTGGTGGATGGACCTGTTCTTCGGCCTGGCGTTGGGCGCGCTGCTGATGTCGTTCATCTTCCTCGCCGAGTATGCTCTGGGCTGGGTGACCGTGCAGGATACCTTCTCGGTCGACCTGGGCGACACGCCCTTCTACATTGGCATCATTGCGCCGGTGGTCGTGTTCGTGGTGGTCGGCATTACCGAGGAGCTGCTCTCGCGCGGTTATCAGACGCGCAACCTCGCCGAAGGCTTCAACGTGGGCGGGCGACATCCGCGCGCGGCTTTGTTGGCGGCGTGGGCGCTCTCCTCGCTCTTGTTCGGCATGTTGCACGTCTTTAACCCTAACAGCACGTGGATCAGCACGACCTATTTGATGCTGGCGGGCTTGTTCCTGGGGCTGGGGCTAATCCTGACGGGTCGCCTCGGCTTGCCCATCGGCCTGCACATCACCTGGAACTTCTTCCAGGGCAACGTCTACGGCTTCCCCGTGAGCGGCAACGACTTTACCAGCGCCACCTTCATCGCCATTAACCAGCGCGGCCCTGTGTTGTGGACAGGCGGGGCCTTCGGGCCGGAGGCGGGGCTGATCGGCATCGCCGCCATTGTGCTGGGCAGCCTGTTGATCGCGCTGTGGGTGCGCAGTCGCTACGGCTCCCTGGCGCCCGCCGAGTGGTACGCCGTCTATGTGCCGCTGCACGCGCCGCGCCCCGACGCCGGCCCCAACCTGAGCAACGAAGCAGTGGGCTAAGGGTCGTTAATCGCGTTGGCATTTCATTCGTCATTCGTCACTCGTGATGCGTCATTCGTTACGATTGACGCATCACGCATCACGCATCACGCATTACGCATCACGCATCACGCATCACCCCTCTCAATTGAACGGAAGGAATAAGCAGAATGTCATCCAAGCTGTGGGGAGGGCGCTTTACCGGGCCGACCGATCCCCTGATGGAGGCGTTTAACGCGTCGATCGGCTTCGACCGGCGGCTGTGGCGCGCCGATATTGCGGGCAGCCAAGCCTATGCGCGCGCCCTCACCGCGGCAGGGCTGCTTAGCGCGGCCGAGGCCGGCGAACTGGTCGCCGGGCTAGATCGCGTCGCCGCCGAGTGGGAGGCGGGCGAGTTTCGCATCGTGGCAGGCGACGAGGATATCCACACCGCCAACGAGCGGCGGCTGACCGAGTTGGCGGGGCCGGTGGCGGGCAAGCTGCACACCGGGCGCAGCCGCAATGATCAGATCGCAACCGATGTGCGTCTGTGGTTGCGCGACGAGGTCGACCGCCAGCTGGATTGGCTGCGCCAACTGATCGGCGTCGCCGTGGAACGCGCCGCCCAGGAGATCGACCTGCTGATGCCGGGCTATACGCACTTGCAGCCGGCGCAGCCTGTGCGCTGGAGCCATTGGCTGCTGAGCCATGCCTGGATGTGGCAGCGCGACGCCCAGCGCCTGCACGACCTGCGCGCGCGCGTGAACCTGCTGCCGCTGGGCAGCGGCGCGCTGGCGGGCAACCCTTTCCCCATCGACCGGGACGCGCTGGCGCGCGACCTGGGCTTCGACGGCTGCACGCCCAACAGCATGGACGGCGTGAGCGACCGCGATTTCGTGGCGGAATTTCTCTTCTGGGCCGCGCTGACGATGGTACACCTCAGCCGCCTCAGCGAGGACCTCATCCTCTTCAGCACGCAGGAGTTCGGCTACGTCACCCTGGCGGACGCCTACAGTACGGGCAGCAGCCTGATGCCGCAGAAGAAGAACCCGGATTCGCTGGAGCTGCTGCGCGGCAAGTCGGGCCGCGTGGCGGGCGACCTGACCGGCCTGCTGATGACGTTGAAGGGACTGCCCAGCACCTATAACAAGGACTTGCAAGAGGACAAGGAGCCGCTCTTCGACGCGGCGGACACGCTGAGCGGCTCCTTGCAGATCGCCGCGGGCGTGCTCTCGACCTTGCAGGTACACACCGATCGTCTGGCCGCGCGCCTGGTGAGCGAAATGTTGGCGACCGACCTCGCCGAGTACCTGGTGCGCAAGGGCGTGCCCTTCCGCG
>JBBSBO010000275.1:0-4751 GCA_038251215.1 Caldilineales bacterium | reverse complement strand
GGCTCCTCTCCAGGAGCCTGCGCACCGGCAACCTCGAATAAGTTCCGATCCAGCACAATCAGGTCGCCCCGCTTGCCGGGCCGGATGCTGCCGATTTCGTCTTGGCGGCCGATTGCACGCGCCGCACCCAGGGTATAGGCGTGGATGGTTTGCTCCAGGGAGAGGCATTCGGCGGGATGCCAGCTGCCGCGCGCCATGCGCTCGGGGCGTTGGCGGTAGATGGCGGCGTGAAAACCCAGGAAGGGGTTGGCATCCGCCACGGGCGCATCGCTGCCAAAGGCGAGCAGCGCGCCGGACTTAAAGAGCGAACGGAAGTTGTACAGGCGTTCGCTGCGGGCGCCCAACAGCCGGTCGGCCAAGTCAAGGTCGTCTGTGGCGTGGATCGGCTGCACGCTGGCGGTGATGCCCAGGCGGCCCAGGCGCGGCAGGTCCTGTGGGTCGATGATCTGCACGTGCTCGATGCGATGGGGTACAGGCGGCGGCGGCGCGGAGGCGGCCAATTCCTCGAAGATGTCGAGTACTTCGCGGTTGGCGCGGTCGCCGATGGCATGCACGCTGATGGGGAAGCCCAGCTCCACGGCGGCGCGGAACTGCGCGGCCATCTCCGCAGGCGGCGTGAGGCAAACGCCGGTGTTGTCGGCCTCGGCGGCGGATTCTTTGGCGAAGGGCGACAGCAGCCAGGCGGTGCGACTGCCCAGGCTGCCGTCGGCGAAGACCTTGACGTGGCCCAGACGCAAGCGGTCATCGCCCAGGCCGTAGGCGAGGCCCAGCGCGGCGAGTTGTGGCAGTTGATGCGCGGCGATGTTGCAGTTGAGTCGCAGGCGCAGCGCGCCCGCGCGATTCAGTTCCTGATAGGCTGCCAGCGCGGTCGGGCCGTCGCCGGGGCCTTTTATCCTTTGGTCGTGAATGGCGGTGATGCCCAGGCGGTGTAGGCGGGCCATGCCGTGGCGCAGCGCGGTGCGCACTGCTTCTGCAGTAGGCGGCGGGAGCAGGTCGGCTACGGCCGCAATGGCAAGCTCTTTGAGGACGCCCGTGGGGTTGCCGGCGCGATCGCGGTCGATCACGCCGCCGGGCGGGTCCGCGGTGGCGGTGGTGATGCCCGCTAGGGCGAGGGCGCGGCGGTTGACGACGGCGGCGTGCAGGTCCGAGCGCCAGAAGATGGCGGCTTGGCGCGGGCCGGTGACCTCGTCGAGATCCGCGGCCGTGGGGAACTCCGTGTCGCCCCACCAGCTTTCATTCCAGCCGCGCCCCACGATCCAGGCGTCGGGTGCGGAGAGTTGGGCGCGCTGGGCGATGCGGTCGAGCATATCGCGCTTGCTCGTGGCGCTCGCCAGGCCGACCTCTGTCTGGGCAAGGCTCCAGTTCAGGAAGTGTATGTGCGCGTCGCATAGACCTGGCAACACCAGGCGACCCTGCGCATCTTCCAGGCGCGTGGCGGGACCGGCCAGGCGCAGCACTTCTTCGGAGTCGCCGACAGCCAGAATGATGCCGCGGCGCATAGCCACAGCGGAGGCCCACGGCTGCTCGGCCTCGACCGTATAGATGGCGGCGTTGAAGAGGATCAGGTCGGGGTCTTGCGTAAGCATGCGCATGGAATACTCTTTCGCCATAGTTGGGCGGCTGGGCAGCTGGGCGGCAATATGATGACCGCAGGCATGAGTGTAGCATCGAGCAAATGGGAGCGCCAGATTTGACAGGCGCGCCGGTGCAATGCTATGATTGCCCTCAGCGTTAGGAAGTGCAGCGCGGCAACGTCTGGCAACATAGCAGGGCAATAAATGGAGACGTGGTGTAGCGGTTAGCATATTGGCCTGTCAAGCCAAAGGTCGCGGGTTCAAATCCCGTCGTCTCCGCACCGCAGGATCGTATGTAGGCGAATGAATGAAGTAAGGTCGACCGCATCCTGGTCGACCTTCTTTGTTATAAGTTGGGTTTTCTGATGACCGGCGTAGGCAAGACAAGCGTGCTGTTTTTGACAGTCTTCTAGGTGAACATGTCGCAACCGACCCAAATCTGGCAAACGTTGCCGCGCCCCATCATTGGGCTGGCGCCTATGAACGGGGTGACGGATCATGCCTTCCGGCATATCCAGAAGAAGTATGGCAGGCCCGCGCTGCTCTACACGGAGTTCACCAGCGTGGACGGCCTCTGTTTTGGCGCGAGTGCGCTGCTGCGTGATCTTCTGTATGATGAAAGCCAGCGCCCGATCATCGCACAGGTATATGGCTGCATTCCTCACAACTTCTACCGGGCGGCCATTGTGCTGTGCCAACTGGGATTCGACGGCATCGACATCAATATGGGCTGCCCGAGCAAGAGCATCGCGCAGCGGGGCGCCGGGGCTGCACTGATACAAACGCCGCAACTGGCGCAGGAGATCGTCGCGGCGGTCCAGCGCGGCGCGGAGGATTGGCTGCACGGGGCCACAGCACGCCAGACCGCGGACATTCCCGCCGCACTTGCCGCCCAGGTCGAGGCGCGCCACAGGCGGCTGCCCGCCGCGTTTCGGCAAAGACGCCCCATCCCCGTCAGCGTCAAGACGCGCATCGGCTATGCAAGCCCCCAGGTGGCGGAGTGGATTCCGCAGTTGTTGGCGAGCGAACCGGCCGCGATCAGCCTTCACGGGCGCACGTTGGCGCAGGGCTATTCCGGCACGGCGGACTGGGACGCGATCGGTCGTGCAGCGGAGCTTGCACGCGGCTCCGGGACGGCGATCTTAGGCAATGGCGACATCCGCTCCGTGGCGGATGCGCGCCGGCGCAGCGCCGACTACGGCGTGGCCGGCGCTCTGATCGGACGCGCCAGTTATGGCAACCCCTATGTGTTCCGGGCTGAGAGCTGGGCGGCGCATGTTTCCCCTGGCGCGCCGTCAGCTACGCACGATCCCGACCCGTACGCCCTCTTTCAGATTGCACTTGAACATGCCCGGCTCTTTGAGGCCAGTTTCGCGCGCCTGGAAGGGTATCACTTCCTGCCGATGCGCAAGCATCTTGGGTGGTACGTGCGCGCCACGCCGGGCGCGCGCCATCTGCGCCGTGAGTTGGGGCTGACGTCGAGCCTGGGAGAGGCTGTCGCCGCCATCGAGTGGTATTTGGCCTATCGACGCGAGTGGGAAATTGGCGCAAAACTCGAAGCATGAAGGCCTTGACAGACGGCCAAAATGCGAGCAACCTATGACATAGGTCGCCGCGCCATAGGTTATGACGTAACGGATCGTTTGCGCAGGTCGGCGTGGCCTCGCTTAAGGTGTATTTGCCAACTTGCGGTTGCAGCGAATCCCCAAGGCGTCCGCGTAGCCAGGCGCGTTCTTGTGGCGAATCGCCGCTCCCAGCCCTCCAGCACTGCCAACTGAACACGTCCCGCGAAAGGATAGTCATCGTGCGCACCATTGCGTTACTGCAACCGGCTAAGCTCGTCTTCGGCGAAGGCTCCGCTCAGCAGGCCGTCGAGGATATTCTTGCGCTGGGGTTGCGGCGCGCCTTTATTGTTACCAGCCCGCCGCTGACAAGCCTTGTGGCGCCCTTTGCGGATGCACTGAAGCAGAGAGGCGCCGTCGTGGAAGTCTATGCCGCGATCGACGTGGAACCCTCGGTGGGAACGTTTACGCAAGCGTTGCAAGCCGCCAGGGCCATGCAGCCCGACGCCGTGATCGGCATGGGCGGCGGAAGTGCGATGGATGTGGCGAAGTTGGTAGCGGCTCTGCATGACAGCGAACAGAGTGTTGTGGACGCGTTCGGCATCAACTTGCTGGGCAGGCGACGGACCTACCTCGCTTGTTTGCCGACGACGGCGGGAACCGGCAGCGAGATGTCGCCCAATGCCATCCTCCTGCACGAGGAAGAAAAATTGAAGAAGGGCGTCGTCAGCCCTAGTTTGGTGCCCGATGCGGCGTATGTCGATCCCGCACTGACGCTTTCGCTGCCCCCGGCCGTCACTGCGGCCACAGGGGTAGACGCGCTGACGCATTGCATTGAGGCTTATGCGAACCGTTTCGCGCACCCGCTGATTGACCTCTATGCAATGCAAGGCATCCGGCTGATCGCAGCGAGCTTGCAGCGTGCCGTGGAGGCGGGGACAGACATGGAGGCGCGCACGAACATGGCGCTGGGCAGTTTGTACGGCGGCATTTGCCTGGGGCCGGTGAACACGGGCGCAGTGCATGCTCTCGCCTATCCGCTCGGCGGCGAGTTTCATGTGGCCCACGGCGTATCCAATTCCGTTCTTCTGCCGCACGTGTTGGCCTTTAACCTGCCGGCGGCGCCGGAACGCTACGCCGACATTGCGCTGGCGATGGGTGCGGAGCCTGGCGCCACGCCTACTGAGACCGCACAGCGCGGCATTGAGAAAATTCGGGAACTATCCCGCGTGTGTGGCATCCCTTCCGGCTTGGCTGAGCTGGATGTGCCCGCCGACGCCATTCCGGCGATGGCAGTCTCGGCGATGAAGGTCACGCGGCTGTTGCGGCTTAACCCGCGCGAGGTGACGGCCGCAGATGCGGAGGCAATCTACCGAGCCGCATACTAGACGTATTCTATTTCCAAGAGGCGCTCTAGACCAAGAAGATCGAAAATTGCGTCTTGACAAAGGCCGGTGGTAGCACCACAGGTAAAGATACTGTTGGCGAAATCTGGCAGGACAGAATACGGGCAATGAAGGTAAACTGAATGGTAGTGCCGTGTTCAAAGTTTCTGATTAGCGAAAGCGGAATGAATCCATGTCCCTAACACCCCAACCGATGCGAGCCGTCCCCG
>JBBSBO010000274.1:0-4773 GCA_038251215.1 Caldilineales bacterium | reverse complement strand
GAGCAGCGGTGCGACAAGCGTGGCTACGATCTCAAGGTTCAGGTCCGCTTGCCGGCTGCCTACGAGCATGTCAGCCAGGGTCGTGAGCAGCAGGTTGGCGGCGAGGGCAAAGAGGATGCCCGGCACGCGCAGCGGCGGTTTGGCTGGGGTTGTCGGCCTGCGCTTGCTCACGAGCGAATGCTCCGTTCAATCAAAGTCAACCAAGGCGGCCCGACTCGGCGGGCTGCGGCAGCGCGGCGTAGGCTTGCTCTAGGCGCGGCGTCAACACGTCCCAGTCGTAGCGCTCGACTATGAAACGCCGCGCTGCGCGGGCCAGGCGCTGGGTTTCGGCGCCGCTTTGGCGCTGATCCTGTAGCAGCGAAAGTACGGCGGCGGCGAAATCGGCGGGCGTGTCCGCCAGCAGCAGCTCGCGACCGTGGGTCACGTCGATGCCCTCCACGCCCAGCGAGGTGCTGACAATCGGCCTGCAGGCGGCCATTGCCTCGAGGGCCTTGAGCCGGGTGCCGCCGCCCACGCGCATCGGGATCACAACGACGCTTGCAGCCGCGAGATACGGCTCGATCTCCGGCACGGTCCCCGTGATTTCAACGGCAGGGTTGCGGCGCAGCACATCCAGGCGGGGGTGCGGGTTTTGGCCGACGATCTGAAAGCGGACCTGCGGCGCCTGTGATTGTATCATGGGCAGCGCCTCGGCGCCGAACCAGAGTGCGGCGTCGATGTTGGGCCGATAGTCCATTTTGCCCAGAAAGAGGATCGTGTCGGGGACGGGCTGCGCGCGACAGATCCCCGCGTAGGCGGCGGCGTCGATGCCGTTGGGCACGACGACGATGCGCAAGCGGATGCCGCCCTCCGCCAACGCCTGCGCGTCGGGCGCGCTGACGGCAACGGTGAGATCGGCGCGGTTGCCTATGCGCCGTTCGTAGTGGCGCAGCTTTTGCCATTGTACCAGACTATAGGCCGCGCCGACCCAGCGCGAGGGAATGCGCAGGTCGCTAAGGGCATTGCGCTTTTGTAGAAGGTGCTCGCAGTTGTGATCGTCGAAGACGAGGGCCGGCTGCGCGCCGGCGGGCCGGTCCTGCACGAGGCGCAAGCCATAGGGGGCCATTTCGATGCCCTCGATCTGGATGAGGTCGTAGGCACGCGTCTTGGCTTGCACTACGAGGGCGTCCATCTGTGTGGAGGCGAGGCGCAGCGCCATGTCGGGCAGAGGCGAGAAGATCGTTGTGGCGGCGCGCTGCGGGGTCGAGCGCTCGGGCTGCGGCGCGTCGTCGATGCGACGGCACAGGTCATGCAGCGCGTTGGACCGATCCAGCGCCTCGCCGGGGGCGAGAAAGGTGAGCAGGTCGATGGTGTGGCGCGCCGCCAGGCGTCGGATCAGGTTGAAGTTGCGGATGGTCGCGCCTTGACGCGGCGGGTAGGGCAGTTGGGGCGTGAGGAAGAGGAGGTGCATAGCACGGCGCGCCGGCTAGAGCCGGTTGGTCGCGCCCGGCGGGCTGCCCGCGGCGGGCTGCCCCGATAAGGGCAACGCGGCAGGGTTCTCGACGACGCGACGGTAGACCTCCAGTGTTTTTTGGGCGGCTTGTTCCCAGCTGAAGCAGCGGGCGCGCTGTAGGCCTTTCTCGCGCAGTTCGGCGTGCAGTTCGTCGTCGGTCAAAAGGCGCTGCATCGCCACCGCCAACTCTTCCCAGTCTTCCGGGTTGACCATGAGCGCGGCGTCGCCTACGACTTCGGGCAGGCTGCTGACGTTGCTTACGATGGTGGGGGTGCCGCAGGCCATTGCCTCGAGAGGAGGCAGGCCGAAGCCCTCGTAATGGGCGGGGTGAACATGGCAGCGCGCCGCCACATAAAGCTTGTGCAGGTCTTCATCGCCCACGCGGCCCAGCAAGGAGACGTTGTGCTCCAGGTTTAGCTCGTGGATCAGGTGAACGACGTCCTCGTAGAGCCAGCCGCGGCCGCCGGCAATGGCAAGGCCGACGTCATGCATATTGTATTTGTCCAGCAAATGGCGAAAGGCGCGCAGCAGGCCGTCAACATTTTTGCGCGGCTCGATGGTGCCGACGAAGAGGATGAACTTGCTGGGCAAGTTGTAGCGTCGGCAGATCTCGCGGCGCGTGGGCTGGATGGGCAGCGGCCCGAAGCTGTCGTCGGCGGCTTCGTAGATGACGCTGACTTTGTCCTTGGGCACGCCTAGCTGGCGGATCAGGTCCTTCTTGGTGCTTTCACTGGGCACGATGATATGCCCGGCGCGCCGCACGCCGCGGTCGATCTGGCCGTAGTAGGAGGCGCTGTCTTTGGTCAGAAAGTGGGGCCAGTGCAGGAATGCCAGGTCGTGTACGGTAATGACCGTGGGTAGGGAAGAATGCAGGGGAGGAATGAAGTCAGTGCTGTGCAGCAGGTCCAGCGGAAAGCGCATCAACTCCAGCGGGAGCATGATCTGTTCCAGCTTGGTATGGACGGGGGCGAACAGCGTTGCCCGCCGAAAGTTCGATTTGCGGATCAGCGGTTCGGACTGTCGACGGTGCTGGAAGACGATGAATTCGTCCTCCTGATCGATCTGGGAAATGGCCCGCATCAGGTGTCGCGTGTAGCGCCCAATGCCGGCGGGTTGATGATGGATCAGTCGAGCATCGATGCCGATTCGCATAAATCGCGTTGCACTGCCAGTCCCGTGTCGTGGTACACGAGGGCGGGATAGCGACTGGGACTGCTCCGGCGTCGGCTTGGCGCAGATGCAAGCGCGGCAGGCGACACGGACAGTCGAGCCGGACGAAAACAGAAAATGTGTCTTAAGCAAGCTGCTCAAGACAACCTGAACATTGTAGCAGGGCGCTTTGCTTTCGGTCAAACTGCCGCGCCGAAGAAGCTGAGTGCGATCTCTTCGCAGTTTTGCGAGACAAGTAAGGGAGAATTGCCTATGGAATCGGCAACGCTCAATGATTGATGTGCCTATCGCAGAAATTCCATTTGACATCCGAGCAAAAATGTGATAAAGTGGTCGTTGGTCAGACGGCTACACGAATTGTCTCGCCGCATTTGATTGAACATTGAGGTTTGATTGAGTACGGTGGCAGCCACTTGCGTGACTGCCACTTTTTCTGCCACGACGACAACCCATCCGTGACCAAAATTGAACAGATTAGACTGAGGAAAGCCAGGATAGACCGCTTGCCGGCATTGTGCAGCGGAATTTAGAAAGGAGGCTCCTTTGGCTCAAGTAGAAGTGCGCAACCTATACAAAATCTTTGGCGCTCACCCCGATAGAGCGCTGAAGTTACTTGAAGAGGGCATGTCCAAGCAGAAGATCATGGAGACGACAGGCCACACGATCGCTCTGCAAGACGTGACGTTGGAGATCGAGCGCGCCGAGATCTTCGTGGTGATGGGGCTGTCCGGCAGCGGCAAGTCTACCTTTATCCGCTGCCTGAACCGCCTGATCGAACCGACCAGCGGCGAGATTCGGCTAGACGACGAAGATGTGCTGCAACTGAACAAGGAGGGCCTGCGCCGGCTGCGCCTACACCGCATGTCGATGGTATTCCAGCGCTTTAGCCTCTTGCCGCACCGCACGGTGTTGGACAATACGGCCTTTGGCCTGGAAGTGCAGAACGTCAAGAAGAGCGAACGCAACGAGGCCGCCATGCGCTGGTTGCAGATCGTCGGCCTGAAGGGGTGGGAGGAGAGCTACCCCGATGAGTTGAGCGGCGGCATGCAGCAGCGCGTGGGCCTGGCGCGCGCCCTGACAACCGACCCGGAGATCCTGCTGATGGACGAGCCGTTCAGCGCGCTCGACCCGCTGATCCGGCACGAGATGCAGGAGGAACTGCTCAACTTGCAGGCCAAGCTGCACAAGACGATCATCTTTATTACGCATGATCTGGACGAGGCGCTGCACCTGGGCGACCGCATCGCCATTCTGAAGGACGGCCTTGTGGTGCAGGTGGGCACGCCGGAAGAGATCTTGACCAACCCTGCCACCGAGTACGTGGCCGATTTCACGCGCGACGTCAACCGCAGCCGTGTGATTACAGTGGAGGCGGCGATGATCAAGCCGCGCGCACTGGCTTCGGATCACAGCGGGCCGCGTGTGGCTTTGTCCCTGATGAAGGAGCAAGGCGTCTCCAGCGCCTATGTTGTGGACAAGGAGCGTCGCTTCCAGGGCATCATCACCTCGGACGAGGCGGTGCGGGCGGTACGCGACGGCGCCAAGACGCTCGAGCGCTATGTCACGACCGACATCGCGCAGACGTCGCCCGAGACGGTGCTGGCGGACTCGATGACGTTGGCGGCGGAATGCCCCTGGCCGCTTGCGGTGGTCGACGGCGACGGCGTGTTGGTCGGCATCTTGCCGCGCATCGCCGTGATCACGGCGCTGGCGCCTAACCCCAGCGGCGAGAGTTCCAGCGACGAGAGTTCCAGTGACGAGGAAGAGCCGGCGCCGGACTCATTTTCGGTGAATGGCAAGGGGGCGCAAGCGGTTGTGGAAGCCGAACCGGAAGCGGATATGATCAAGGCATAAGCTGCGCGCCGACCTAGATGCCGCGCGTCTCGTTGGCGTGGGCCAAACCGTGCAGTTTGCAGCCGGCAGTGTAGGAAAGCAGTCCGTGAATCGCAGTTGAGTACATCAAGCAAGAGTCAACAAGTACAAGTAAAGAGGAGAAAGCATGCATCGTAGTAAACAATCAATTCTATTTGTCGCTCTGGCCCTCATTCTGGCGTTGGCGCTCGGCGCCTGTTCCAACTCCGCCCCGGCGCAGCCGGAAGCGGCTGCCCAAG
>JBBSBO010000273.1:0-4790 GCA_038251215.1 Caldilineales bacterium | reverse complement strand
TTGGTCGCTTGGACGTATTGGTGACCAACGCCGGCACGTCGGCAGGTCTGACGATTTACGAGATGACGCCGGATCTGTGGAACCAGGTGATGGCGGTAAACCTCAACGCCGTCTTCGAGACAGTGCGCGCCGCCTTGCCGCATTTGGCCGCGACGCACGGCAATGTGCTGCACATCAGCAGCATCAGCACGGTCGCGGGCGAGTTTGACGATGCCGCCTATGCCGCCAGCAAGGCGGGCGTCGAGGCCTTCAGCCGTAAACTGGCGCTCGAATGGGCCTACGCCGGCGTGCGTTCCAATGTGATCCGCCCCGGCCTGATCCTGACCGAGGCCTTTGCGCAGATGCCGGATGATTTTTTTAACTCGCAGATCCCGCTGATCCCGTTGGGGCGCATTGGCAAACCCGAGGACATTGCCGGCGCGGCGGCGTTTCTCTGCTCCGACGAGGCGAACTTTATTACCGGGGCCGTGCTGACGGTAGACGGCGGCGAGTCGGGCAAGTAGGCCGCCGCGGGCAGGGTACGGGTACAGGTCGGCACGAGCAATCAAGTAGCGGCAGGAGGGCGCCGAGCCTGCGTGTTCGCGCGCCGCCTACCTGTCAATTCATCACTCTATTCACAACTCGATTTACGACTACGCAGCTGGGCCAGGAGGTGGCAGTTATGTCCGTAACCGCAATTGTGGGCGCGCAGTGGGGCGACGAGGGCAAAGGTCGCATCATCGATTATCTCGCGCAGAAGGCGGACGTGGTGATCCGCTTTCAGGGCGGCGACAATGCCGGCCATACGGTGATCAACGAGTATGGCAAGCACGCGCTCCACCTTGTACCCAGCGGCATCTTCAACCCCAGCACGAAAAACATCATCGGGTCAGGCTGCGTTGTCAACCCGCAGGCGTTGATGCAAGAGATGGACGGTCTGCTCGCCGCCGGGGTGAGCCTGGACAACCTGTGGATCAGCACGCGCGCCCAGATGCTAATGCCATATCACCGTGAGCTGGACGTATTGGAAGAAGCCGCACGCGGTAAAGACACGATTGGAACGACCAAGCGCGGCATCGGCCCGGCTTATGCCGATAAAGCCGCGCGCTCGGGCTTGCGCGTGGGCGACCTGTTACAGCCGGACTGGCTGGAGGCGCGACTGGACAACGCGCTGCGCACGATCAACCGCAAGATCGAAATTCTGGGAGGGAGTCCGGTCGACGGCAATCAACTCTTCCCTACCTGCATGGCCTATCGTGAGCGCCTCGCCTCGCGTATCGTCGACACGGTGCCAATCGTGCGCCAGGCGCTGGAGGCAGGCGACAAGATTCTGCTAGAAGGGCAACTGGGCGTCATGCGAGACCTGGACTGGGGCATCTATCCGTATGTGACCAGCAGCAACCCCACGGCCTCCTATGCCAGTTCGGGGGCGGGCCTGCCCGCACGGGCGATCGGCCGCGTGATCGGCGTGGTCAAAGCCTACAGTACGGCGGTGGGCGACGGCCCCTTCCCGGTGGAGTTGCACGACGAAATGGGCGAGCGCCTGCGCAGCGAAGGCGGCGAGTTCGGCGCTACGACAGGACGGCCCCGCCGCTGCGGCTGGTTCGACGGCGTGGCGATCCGCTATGCCGCCTGGCTTAACGGCATGACGGGGCTGGCTGTCACCAAGCTGGACATGCTCGACAACTTTGACACGCTGCGCATCTGCACGGGCTACGAGCTGCCCGGCGGCGAGATCGTCACCGACAGCATGCCCGACACGCCGGTGCTGTATCAGGTCAAGCCGATCTATGAGGAATGGCCCGGGTGGGGCTGCTGCACATCCGATTGCCGCAGTTGGGCAGATCTGCCCGACAACGCCAAAGCCTATGTGGCGCGCCTCAGCGAGCTAGCAGGCGTGAAGGTGGATTACGTGTCGGTCGGGCCGGAACGGGCGCAGATGTTCGAGATGTAAGGAGTCAGGCCGCTTCCGGCGGATCATCTGCCGTCATGTCCGGCTGTGTAATGAAGTCGACGAGGCGCTCCGCGAAAGCTAGGGGCGCCTCGATCATTGGGCTGTGCCCCACGCCGCGCATGATCTCCAGGTTATTGGCCCCGGGAATGGCCAGCAGCGTGCGTGTGGTCGCCTTGCGCTCGACGACGGCATCCAACTCCCCGTAGACAAGCAGGGTGGGCAGCGTTAGGCGGGCGGCATCGGCGGTGCGCCGCCAGACGCTGACGCCGCGGGCGACCTCTGTAAAGGCCGCCGGGGCCATATGGCCGGCGTCGTCCGCCAGCGCTTGCACGAAATCCGCGTCGCGCCCGTCGGCGTCGAGCGTGGGCATGAGCAAAGCCAAAGCGCGCCACAGCAGTGCGGGGTCGTGCTGCATTTGCGCCAGCACCTCCAACGTTTCAGGCGGCGAGTAGACGCCTTCGAGCGGCACGCTGTCTACCAGCGTAAGCGTGTGCAGCCATTCCATGTGGCGCAGGGCAAACTCGAGCGCCACGGCGCCGCCCGTCGCATGGCCGGCGAGATCAAAATCTCGCCAGCCGAGCGCGTCGACCAATTGCCGCACATCTTCCGCCTGCGACTCGATATCGTAGCCCGCATCCGGCTTATCGGATAGACCGCAGCCGCGCAGGTCGGGCGCGACGACGAACAACTCGTCGGGCAGCACCTTCAGCAGCGGCTCCCACCAGCGCCCGGTAGCGAAGCTGCCGTGCAGTAGCAGGAGGGGCGGACCGCTGGGATCGCCCTGCACACGGCAGTGAAAGTGCAGGCCCTTGGTTTGCACGAACTCCGAACGCCAGGTTGGCATCGCGCGCCTATTCCCGTTCCGCGTCACGCGCGGCTTCGGCATCATCCGGCAGGAAGAGCAGCAGAAGCGCGCCTGCGGCCGAGTGCGGCTGTGGCCCCTCCACGCGCCCGACTTCTTCCTCGCCGAAGATCAGGCCGGCCCTCACGACCACACCCTGTGCGTCCACCCAGCCGAGATCGCCGCCCTCAAAAAGGCCGCTGCTGTGGATGGCACCGTCGATTGACACGGCGCCGGCCTCGCGTTCGCCGTGCGCGGTGGTGCGGTAGATGCGGCCCTGAACGTCGGCGCGACCGATAGGGCGGGGTTTGCCCGCGCCCAGGCGCAGGATGGCGCCCGTGGCATCCACCTCGCCGATCAGTTCCTCGCTCTCCTCGAAGAAGCGAAAGATACGGGTGTCTACTCGGGCAGGGGAGGACGGTGTTCGCATAGTCATCTGATTCGCAAGTTGCTTTCTAGCCCAGGATCACGGGTTCTTCGGGGAAGCGCACGAGCGTCGGCTGCATGCGCTGCGCCAGCGCCACCACGATCGTCAACGGGCCGACCCGGCCCCAGAACATGGTAAAGGCGATCAGGTAGCGGCTGAACTCGTCGAGGTTCGACGTGAAGGCCAGCGAATAGCCGGCATTGGCAAAGGCGCTGACGACCTCGAAGCCGGTGGAGAAGACCGGACCCAGGTCGATAATTGTAAGGATCAAGGTGACCGCCACCACGAGCAGCGTGCTGACGGTCATAATCGCGACCGCTTTGGCGATGGTCTCCTGCGGCAGCGTGCGATGGAACGCCACGGCGGAGGTATGCCCGCGCGCCGTCGCCAGGACGGACACAAGCAGCACCGCGACTGTACTCGACGAGACGCCGCCGGCCATGCTGGCGGGCGAGCCGCCGATGAACATCCACATCATGATCATGAACTGCGAGGCATCGGTCAGCTGTTCAAGCGGGATGATGGTCAAGCCGGCGGTGCGCGCCGACACGACCGTGAACAGCCCGACGTTGAAGCGCTCTCCCCAAGGCATGCCCGCCAACGTGGTGCGGAAGAAGGGGTCGAACATGATGAGCGCCGTGCCAAGCACTATCAACACCGCGGTGAGCGTGAGAGTCAGGCGAGTGTGCAGGCTCAGCGACCGATCCCACCAATAGCTCCACAGATCATACAGGATCACAATACCAAAGCCGCCCAAGAGAATGAGTACACCCATCACGAGCAGCGTATACCAGTCCGATCCATAACCGAAGAGCGTGCCCAGTTCTGTGCCCGAAAAGAGGTCAAAGCCGGCGTTGCAGTAGCTGCTAGTGGCATGGAAGACGGCATACCACAGCGCCTGTCCATCCGGCAAAGTCGTGCGCCAACGCAGCCAGAGCAGGGCGGCCCCCACGGCTTCCAGGGACAGGGTGACGCCGAGAACATAGAGCGCCAGGTCAACGGCGCCGGACAGTCCGCTGGCGCCGACGGATTGCTGCACGATGAAGCGCGTTTGCAGGGTGACGCGCCGTCCGATCAGGCGGAAGAGCAACACGCTGAAGGCGATGAAGCCGACGCCGCCCACCTGCAAGAGGAACAGAATGATCACCTGACCAAAGAACGAGAAGTCGCGCGCCGTGTTGAGCACGACCAGGCCGGTCACTGTCGTGGCGCTGGTGGACGTAAAAAGAGCTTCGCTCCAGGTAATCGATTGCCCGCTAGCCGAGGCCCAGGGCAGTTTGAGGAGCAGCGTGCCGATCGCCACGATGGCGGCGAACCCCCAGATCAGCACCCAAGAATCCGACATCGGGCCGCGCCGCCTGTCCTTCAGTGGGCGGTTGGGGTCGGGGGCGCCCGGCGCGCCGTCTTCGATCAGAATGCTGTCAAGGTATCGCCCGATCATTTTGCTGTTGCCTGCGCCGCCTCGATTTTCATTGTCCGGACTGGGGTGGGATGGCTCGGAAAGATTATGCTCTGTCGCCGCGGAGAAGTCAAACCGATGCAGCCAAGTCGCCAGGATGGGGACAATGGCGGCGTCTCCGCCGGCAGAC
>JBBSBO010000272.1:0-4791 GCA_038251215.1 Caldilineales bacterium | reverse complement strand
CGCCGGCTGCACCGCAAAATTCACATAAGCTCGCAGCAGCGGCATGTAAACCGGGTTGCCGGTCGGCGGAGATTGTCCGCCGGCATGTGCATGAACCAGCAAAGCAACGGACAACGCCATAAGCAACGCGACCTGCAAGACGGGGCGCATTGAGTACCGGGCAAGTCGAGCGGCAGGGCGCAAACCAAACACGTCTTTCTCCTCTCCGGTTGGCTTCCATAGGCAAACGTCCTAGACGACATGCTTATCCATCGTATACATCGAATCGACTGCGCCGCGTTGGGCTATTTGCCTGCACAGACGCAGGAACATGCGCCGGTACTGAATGCACGTGCGAGTTTGTTTGGATTCCCAACAAAAGCAACGCCCATCGCCGCGCTTTCCCTGCCTGCGACACGCGCGGTAGAATGAGAGACAGCCTTGTACGGGCCGGTAGAAAAGCATCGACAGGAAGGCACGGTATTCATGCACGAACCAAGCCAACCCCATGTGTTACGGCTTACGCCGCCCATCCTGCGCACCGCGCTGCTCTTTGCCGCCAGCCTGATTTGGCTGGGCTTCGGCGCCTATCTCTTCAGCCTGACGCGCAGCGTCCTGCCCCTGGCGCTGGCGACATTGGGCCTGGTAGGCGCGGTGATCTACGGCCTGACGCTGCTCCCCGGTAGCAGCTACCTCGAGGCGACGCCGCAAGGCCTCACCGTCAGCGTCGCCTTCCGCAAGCGCACCCACGCCTGGGCCGATGTCGGCGAGTTCGCCGTGCGACCGCTGGGCCGCAAGAAGAAGCTCGTGCGCTACCGCCTGCTCCGACATGACGTAGCCGCCCCCGATGACGTGAGGGTCGACGCGCCGCCCGCCCGTGACGAAGTCCTGCCCGACACCTACGGCCTGGCCGCCGAGGAACTGGCCGCGCGCCTCAACGAGCTGCGCCGCGCCGCCCTCGCAAGCGCGCCGCCTGCGCAATAGCCGCACGACCCCATCATCACCCGTGTAACGCCGCTTTGTTGTCTACCCCAACAAACTGTCGCGCCGAAAATAACCTACTGCGACAAGGCCGTCAAGCTCCATAAATCGCTTTGTTGTGCGACACAACAAACAAGTAGCCGATATCCGACGGTAGTAACGACTTCAGTCGTTTGGGGCGAGAACGACTGAAGTCGTTACTCCGAGCATTATGCTGATTGCGACAGCCCTACGCCGCCAGCGTGATCTTCAGCACATACGCGTGCTCGCACGGCGGCTGCCCCGGCAAATCCACGTGCAGCCCGTCTGCCTCGCGCCGGTAGGCGAGCGGCTCCGCCACGCCCAGCATCTGCACTGCCGTCACGCGCTCGGGGCACAACTCGGCGCCCTCCGCCAGCGCGGCGATCACGGCCTCCGCGCCGGGCCAAGCCAGGGCAATCGCATACAGCGTATTCTCCTTGGCCGTGAAGCGGAAGTCGCGCCCGCTGAAGGGACTGCGCTGCGTGTCGGTGAAATAGCCTTCCGGCACCGGCGTCGGCCCCTCGCCAAAGGTGCGCCACGGCTGCGCGCCGTAGATTGCCTCGCCGTTGACCGCCAGCCAGCGCCCGATGCCGCGCAAAATCTCCTGCTCCGGCTGCGGGATCGTGCCGTCGGGCCGCGGGCCGATGTTGAGCAGCAGCGCCCCGTGCTTGCTCACCACGTCCGCCAGGTCCTGGATCAAGTCGCCCGCCGTCTTGTAATCCTGATCCTGCACATAGCCCCACGAGTTCTTGGAGACAGACGTATCGTTCTGCCACAGGAAGCGCCGCGCCCCGCTGAGCTGCCCGCGCTCGATGTCATACACCGCCGCGCCCTCCGGATAGGCCTCGTGCTTGAAGTTGATCGCCGTGCCCAGCCCCCACTCCGCCCCGCGATTATAGAGGTGCGCGGCGAACTTCTGCAGATACGGCTCCATCACGATCTGCTCGATCCACCAATCGAACCACACCAGTTGCGGCCGGTACTTGTCGACAATCTCCACCAGGCGCGCCAGCCAGTCATCCAAGAACGCCGCGTTCGGGCGCGGCTGCCAGTCCAGGCTGTGCCACTCCGGCGTGCGGTGCAGCGGGCCGGGCATGGCAGGCCCATAGAAATCGTAATAGCGCGGGTCCTGCACGTCCGACGGAAAGGTCATGCCGCCGTTCATAAACCACCAGTGCTCGGCGCGATGGCTGGACACGCCGAACACCATACCCTCCTGGCGCACGGCATCGGCCAACTCGCCGATCAGGTCGCGTTTCGGCCCCATTTTGGCCGCGGACCACTGCGACAGCGCCGTGTCATACATGGCGAAGCCGTCGTGATGCTCCGCCACGGGCACGACATAGCGCGCTCCGGCCTCCTTGAAGAGCTTGGCCCAGGCCGCCGGGTCATACTGCTCGGCCTGGAACTGGGGGATGAAGTCCTTGTAGCCAAATTCCGTCTGCGGGCCATACGTGGCGACGTGGTGCTTGTACTCGGCGCTGCCCGGCAAATACATGTTGCGCGGGTACCACTCATTGCCGAAGGCGGGCACGCTGTACACACCCCAGTGAATGAAAATGCCGAATTTCGCATCTTCATACCAAGCCGGGATGCGGTATTGCTTGAGCGATTCCCAGGTAGGCAGGAAAGGCCCCTGCGCGATAGTCATGGCGATCTCCTCGATTGCTCCTTGGTTGGCCGGCGCTGATGGTCTGCTGAAAAAGGACTACTTGGCGTGCAGCAAAAAACGGCGCACGCCCCTAGATTGTATCACGCGCGCCACGCGTCTCGCATAGCCATCTTACATAGCCATCGCACCCCGCGCGCCGCGCAAAACTCGCCTACCGTAAGCGCCCGATTTTGCGCTATACTAACCAGGCACTAAACTCTGGGCGCCGCTCACTCCCCCGATTGTGCGAATCCATCCATCCGGGGTCAATCACACGAGAGAGAGCTTATGCAATACCGCCTGTACGACCCGCAAAAGGATCAACCCGCCGTGCGCCGCATCTGGCGCGAGACAGGCTGGATCGAAGACGAGCAGGAAGAACGCGCCCAGGAAATCGTCTTGCGCAGCGGGCGCACACTCGTCGCCGACATCGACGACGAGGCCGAGTGCCTGGTCCACTCGACGCCCGGCGCCATGCGCTATCTGGAAATAGACGTACCCTTCGCCGCCGTCATGGCGGTGACGACCAGCCGCGTGGCGCGTAAACTGGGCTTAGCCGGCCGCCTCACCGCCCAGTCCATCGCCCTGGATGCAGCCGATGGTACGGCGGTCAGCGCGCTGGGCATCTTTGAACAGGGCTACTACAATCGCCTAGGCTACGGCAACGGCAGCTACGAGCACTGGGTGCGCTTCGACCCCGCCCAGCTCGACCTTGCGGTCCACGCCCGCCCGCCCAAGCGGCTGACTGTCACCCACGCACCGCAGATCCACCACGCCCTGCTCAACCGCCCGCGCGGCCACGGCGCGGTCAACATCTACCCGCTACTCTATACCGAGGCGGACCTCAGCTTCCACAGCAAAGATTTCGGCCTGGGCTATTTTGATGGCGAGGGCGGCACGCTCAGCCATTTCATATGGGCCAACGCGCGCGGCCAAAACGGCCCCTATCGCATCATCTACATGGCCTATAAAAATCGCGAACAGTTTCTTGAGTTGATGGCCTTGCTCAAAAGCATGGGCGACCAGGTGCGCGTGGTCCACATGCGCGAGCCGGCGGACATCCAGTTGCAGGACCTCATGCGCCACCCCTTCCGCCAGCGCCGCGTGACCGAAAAAGGCGAATACGCCACCGGCGCCTCCGCCAACGCCTACTGGCAGGTACGCATCTGCAACTTGGAAACGTGCCTCGCCGCCACACATCTGCCCGGCGGGCCGCTGCGCTTCAACCTCAGCCTCAGCGACCCCATCACACGCTATCTGGAAGCGGACGCGCCCTGGCAGGGCATCGCCGGCGAGTATGTGATCACCTTTGGGCCAGAATCCGAGGTGCGCGCCGGCACGGACGCGCGGCTGCCCACGCTAGCAGCCTCGGTCGGAGCCTTTTCACGGTTGTGGTTGGGCGTGCGCCCGGCAACAGGCCTCGCCGTCACCGACGATCTGCGCGGCCCGCAGCCGCTGCTCGCCGCTCTCGACGAGACGCTGCGCCTGCCCGTGCCGCATCTGGACTATGATCTGTAGGCCTATTACGTGGTGACAAGCAGAGGGCGTGCAGGCCCCCTGCACTACCCTCCAACAGATGGGAATGCTCTACCTTCGTATCCTATTTACTTGGATCGAGCTTTCTGGAGGACCTTCACCCATCACGCTCGTGCGTTCGACTAGCGCCCATGTAGAGCAGGTGAAACGCGCCCATCTGCACGATGTGGTAGAGGTCGTTGAAGTTGAAGTGCTTGTGCAGCGTCAACTCGCTCTGTTGGATGCCCGCCGCCACAAACGAAACCAGCACGCCGCCGCTCAACCACGGCGCCGCCGCGCTGCGTTGCCACTCGCGCACCTGCAGCGCCAACAGGACCGCCATCGACACAGCATAGTCGACGATGATGAACAGGAAATTGCCCGAGCGCCACGTCGCCACGCTGGACACGGCGAACTTGAGTGCGGCGAAGACTGCCCACCTTCGCCGCGCGGACGCCCGCAGCGAGGCGCACACGCCCGCCATCAGCATCGCCGCGCTCGCCAAGCTGGTCGCCAGGCCCACCGCCTTCCACAGCGCGGCGCGCAACCTCGGCGCTTGGTCCAGCGTCAGCGCGTGGACGATCCCGCCCGCCAACGCCGCCACCCCTGCCGCCGCAAAGGCAAGCGCCCACCACTGCCTGGCG
>JBBSBO010000271.1:0-4794 GCA_038251215.1 Caldilineales bacterium | reverse complement strand
GGCTCGCCGTATGTGGACGAGTTGGTAGAGGGCGGCTGGCAGTTGGATGCGGAGGGGCTGCTGGCGATCCCCGAGGCGCCCGGCCTGGGCATTGCGCTGAACCTGGACGCGCTGAGCCGCTATACCGGACGCAAGATCGATGAACGCTAGCCGCCCCGCTAATATGAAGGGGCGCAAAAACGCGATTTTTCTCCTGGCGCACCTGTGCTATGATAAGCGCCGGTAACAGCGCTTCAGTTGTACCCGCTCGATCCTTCGGAGCGGCGAGTGGCTCACCGCAACGCGGCGTGGGCGCAGGTCCAATAATCGATGTGGTGCAAGCAGAGCGTGCCGGCGCGGATCTGTGAAGAGCGTCATCAGTGTGGATGGCGGGAGGGATAGGGTTTTCCTCCCGTTGGCGCGCGCCTGCAATTCGCAAGCGCGCGTGGCTTCCCGGTCGTTTATATCTAGTCGTTGATGTCTTGTCGTCGATGTCTTAATTGTTGCATCTTTTTTGTGGCTGCCTTTTGTGTATGTCGCCCTCGATCTTCCTGTACTACTCAGAACAAAGGAGACCCCATGTCCGAGAATACCGATAAGCGCATTGAGGAACAGGCGCGCCGTGAGTTCGAGGAAGCCTACAAGTTCGACTCCTCCGACCCGCTATTTGGCCTGCGCAAGGAAGAGATGCGCGGCCCCAAGATGACACGGCGCGCGGTGATGCGTCTGTTGGCCGCGGCCGGCGCGCTGACGTTTGTGGATGTGCTGGCAGCTTGCGCGCCTTCTGCGCCGGCCGCGCCCGCCGCCCCGGCGGCAGAGGGCGAGGCGGCCCCCGCCGAAGCTGCCGCCGTCGGCGGCGAACTGACCTGCGGCTGGGCGGGCGTCGACGAAATCCGCACGCTGGACCCGGCGCAGATCAACCAGGTTTTGCAGTTCCAGATTGCCTCAAACGTGATGAGCGGCCTGACGCACATCAACCCCGACCTGACGGCCGAGGGCGACTTGGCGACGGACTGGACCGTGTCGGATGATGGCCTGGAGTGGGTCTTCACGCTGCGCCAGGGCGTCACCTTCCACAACGGCGATCCCTTTACGGCGGACGATGTGATCTACACCTACGAGCGCTCCAGCAACCCCGAACTGTCGATCCATTCCGGCGTGCTGACTAACGTCACCAGCGTGGAGAAGGTCGACGACTACACGGTCAAGTTTACGCTGAGCGCGCCGCAGGCGTCGTTCCTGGTTAAGACGCTCGAACGTGCCAGCGGTCGCGCCATGACGATCGTCAACAAGCGCTCCATCGAAGAAGACGGTCCGGAAAACTACGGCCTCTTCCCCATCGGCACGGGGCCGTTTAAGGTCACCGAGAACTTGTTAGGCCAAAGCACGGTGATTGAGAAGTTCGCCGACTACTACGACCCCGAGCGCCCGAAGCTGGACAAGGTGACGTTCATCCCCATCCCCGAGCCGGAACCGCTGGCTGCGGCCCTGGAGGCGGGCGACATCCAACTGATCGGCGGCAACCCGCCGGCGGCTGAGCTGATCGACCGCTTCGTCGCCAACCCCGACCTGGTGGTTTCCGAGATCACGGGGCCGGGCTTCCAGAGCCTGTGGCTCAACCCGCATCGCGAGCCGATGGTGGTGGAGGACTTCAACAAGCCGGTGGAAGAGCTGAAAAAAGAGAAGGGCTTCATGGTGCGCTTGGCCATCGCCAAAGCCATCGATCGCGACGACCTGATCAAGCGCGCTGCCTTTGGTCGCGGCACGCCGGCCTTCGGCACGATCAACCCCGCCATGCGCTACTTCTTCGACACGGGCATCAACGAGACGAGCGAGCAGCGCTTTGACGCGGCGGCGGCGCAGCAACTGCTGGCAGATGCCGGCTTCCCCGGCGGCGAGGGCTTCCCCACGCTGAAGATGGTCATCACCCCCGCCGGCAAGCGCGAGGGCGAGATCCTGGTCGACATCCTCAAGCAGAACCTGGGCATCACCGTGGAACTGGACATCAAGGACTTCCCGGTGCTGGTCGACATGTTCGACGCCATGGACTTCGACCTGCTGCGCATCGGCAGCGGCGGCGACTATGACCCGGACGACGGCCTGGTGGACTGGACGTTGACGACCTCCAAGTTCAACGGTCCCAATCGCGATGCGTCCATGGCCTTCGGCTTCTTCTCTGATGCCGAAGCCGACGCGCTGATCGAAGAGCAGCGCGCGACAGTCGACCTGGAGAAGCGCCGCGAGCTGGTGCAGCAGGCCAACAAGATCGCATCGGACAAGGTAGCCAGCGCTTTCCTCAACCATCCTGTGGACACGCTGGTCTATCGCAAGGAAGTGAATTATCCGGAAGTCAGCCGCATCCCTGGGCTGGTGGACCTGGACCGCGTAACGATTTCCTCCTAACGTTTCTACGCTCGGCGGAGGCAATGCCATGCACGGCGACAGCCGGCCGGCTTGCCTCCGCCGTCACACGGACAAGACTGAGCCATGACTCGCTTTCTCGTTCGTCGCCTGCTCGTCTCGGTGGTGGTCATCTGGGCCATCGCTACACTCGTGTTTTTCATGCTGCGCATGGTTCCCGGCGACCCCATCGGCGCCATGTTGGCGGATGTGGACCCGTCGGCGGCCGAAGCACTGCGGGCGCGCCTGGGCCTGGACCAACCTGTTTACGTGCAATATGTGCGCTGGATGGTGAACATGTTGCGCGGCGACATGGGCAATTCGATCTACGGCAGCAATCAGCCCGTGCGCCAGATCATCGCCGAGGCCTTGCCGCGCACGCTCTCCATCAGCCTGGTCGCCATTGTGATCGCGCTGGTGATTTCGTTCACGGCGGGCATCATTTCGGCGGTGAAAAAAGGCACGTGGATGGACCACGTGGTGACGTTCATCGCCATCTTGGGCCTAAGCATGCCCAGCTTCTGGCTTGGCATCTTGCTAATCATCGTCTTTGCCGTCAACCTGAACTGGCTGCCCGCCATCGGCTACGCGCCCCTGTCCGACGGGTTTTGGCCGTGGTTTTCGCACATTATCCTGCCCGCCATCGCCGTGGGGACGCCCTTCGCCGCCATCATCGCGCGCATGATCCGCTCGTCGATGCTGGAAGTGAGCCGCGAGGACTTCATCCGTACGGCGCGCTCGAAGGGCCTTTCGGCGCGCGTCGTGCTTGTGCGACATATATTTCGCAATGCGCTGATCCCCGTGGTGACGGTGATGGGCATTGCCTTCGCCCTGCTCATGACCGGGGCCGTGATCGTGGAAAACGTCTTTGCCATCAAGGGGCTGGGCCGCGTGCTGATCCAGAGCATCCTCAACCGCGACTATCCGGTGGTGCAGGGCGCCATCCTGATCGTCTCCCTGGTTTTCGTCGCAACTAATCTGCTGGTCGACGTGCTCTATACCGTCATCGACCCGCGCATCCGCTATTAGGAGCTTCCGTTGAGCGATATCGCTGATCTCGCGGCGCCAACTCGACACATCGACCTGGGCGACGAACCGATGCGGACGCGCTCGCGTTGGCTGTGGGTCCACGCGTTTTGGCAGCGCAAGCCTGCCGTTTTGGCCTTGTTCGTCCTGCTCGTGATCCTCTTCGCGGCCCTGTTCGCCCCGTGGGTGGCGCCCCATGACCCCAACTCGCAGGAGTTCGAGTTCCTGTCGCCGCCCAGCTTCGAGCATCCGATGGGCACGGATGACCTGGGGCGCGACCTCTTCAGCCGCATCGTCTATGGCGCGCGTATTTCGCTCTTTGTGGGCGTCTCTACCGTCGTGCTGGCAATGCTGATCGGCGTGACGTTGGGGCTGTTCGCCGGCTATTACGGCGGGTGGATCGACACGCTGATCACGGCGTATGTCGACCTGCAATGGGCCTTCCCCAACTTCATCATTGCCGTCTATCTGGTGGCGGTGTTCGGCACCGGGCTGACCAACGTGATCATCGCCGTGATGTTGGCCTATATCGACGACTTCTCGCGCGTGGTGCGCGGCATGGTCTTTACGATCCGTGAGCAGCCGTTTGTCACGGCCTCGCGCGCGGCGGGGGCGAGCGATGCTCGCATCATCATCCGCCACATCCTGCCCAACTCGATGGCGCCGATCATCGTACAGGCCACGGTGGGGGTCTCTTCCGCCATTTTGGCGGAGGCGGGGCTGTCGTTCCTGGGCTTGGGCGTCAAGCCGACCACGCCGACCTGGGGGCTGATCCTAAGCGACGCTCGCACCTTCTTCTCGCGCGGCTGGTGGCTGGCGATCTACCCCGGCCTTGCCATCACGGTCACGGTGTTGAGCATCAACTTTCTGGGCGACGCTCTGCGCGACATCTTCGACGTGCGCGAGTACGATTGAGCGCGCTTGCCCGGAGACGGGTTTAGGCCAGCATCTCGATGAAGTAGTCGATCAGTTGCGCGTCCATGCGCCAATCCTCCACGCGGTTGGCGACGTGTTGCAGTTGGCGATGCGCCACGGCGTGGGTCGTGCTCACGCAGACGACCTCCAGTACGGCGCGCGACAGCTGATCCTGCGCGTCCGCCTCGCACACGGAGACGTTGAACTCGCGGCGCAGGCGCACGATCAGCGGCTTGAGGATGCCCCGCTTGCCCTTGAGGCTGTCGTTGAGCGGCAGATACAGTTCGAGGGTGAGCAATCCCACGGCCATAGTCTTCTCGGCAATTCTCCCAGCGAATTCGGCAGTTTAGCGCCGCCCCGCCCATTCCGGGTTGGCGAAGACCTCGCGGATCAGTTCGGCGGCGCGGCGCACCTCACCCGAAGCGGGTTGGCCCGCGACGAAGCTCAGATTGAGCGTTTGCGCAAAGCCGCTCT
>JBBSBO010000270.1:0-4814 GCA_038251215.1 Caldilineales bacterium | reverse complement strand
TCAGCCTGCTCACCGTGCCCACGTTGATGACCGGCTTCACGCGCTGGGTGGGCGGCCACACGCGCAAAGGCTTCCGCGCGCAACAGGCCGCGCTCGGCTAGCTCAACGGCCTGATCGAAGAGACCGTCACCGGCCAACGCGTGATCAAAGCTTATGTGCGCGAGCAAACCACGCTGGACGAGTTCAACGTCACCAACGAGCAGCTGCGCCACGCCGCCACGCGCGCCCAGATCTATTCGGGCTTCATGGGGCCGGTCACCAACTTGATCAACAACACAGGCCTAGCCATCATCGTGGGCATCGGCGGCTGGATGGCCGTGATGGGACTGGCGACCGTGGGCGCCATCGCCAGCTTCATCACCTACACGCGCCAGTTCGGCCGTCCGCTCAACGAGATCGCCAACCTCTACAACCAGATCCAAGCCGCGGTGGCGGGCGCCGAGCGCGTCTTCGAGGCCATCGACGAGACGCCCGAAGTGGTCGACGCGGCGGACGCCGTGCCGCTGGGCAAGATCCGCGGCGACGTGGTGATGGACGACGTCTGCTTCTCCTACGGCCGCGGCCTGCCCGTGCTCAAGCACGTCAGCCTGCACGCCGAGCCGGGCCAGATCGTCGCCCTCGTCGGGCCGACCGGCGCCGGCAAGACCACCATCGTCAATGTCCTCACGCGCTTCTACGACATCGCCGGCGGGCAAATCCTGATCGACGGGCACGACATCCGCCGCGTCAAGAAGGACGACCTGCGCCGCCAACTGGGCATCGTCCTGCAAGACACCTTTCTCTTCTCCGGCTCGGTGATGGACAATATCCGCTATGGCCGCCTGGACGCGAGCGACGACGAAGTGATCGCCGCCGCCAAAATGGCGAACGCCGACCAGTTCATCCACCGCCTGCCGCAGGGCTACGCCACGCTCCTCTCCGAGCGCGCCGGCAACCTCAGCCAGGGCCAGCGCCAACTGCTCGCCATCGCCCGCGCCATGCTCGCCGACCCCAGCATCCTGATCCTGGACGAAGCCACCAGCAGCGTGGACACGCGCACCGAGAAGCAGATCCAAGAGGCGATGCTGCGCCTGATGGCCGGGCGCACCAGCTTCGTCATCGCCCACCGCCTCAGCACCATCCGCGAGGCCGACCAAATCCTGGTCATCCGCCAGGGCGAGATCGTCGAGCGCGGCACGCACGCGCAGCTCCTGGCGCAGCAGGGCTTCTACAACGCCCTCTACGAGAGCCAGTTCCGCGCCGCCGGCCGCGTCGCCGCAACAGCTTGAAACCGCAAAGAACGCAAAGGGCGCAAAGGAAAACGCAAAGAACAGCCAACAGCAAGAAGGACCGCGGAGGTCGCCTCTATTCCTAGACTGCTCACTTAGCGCGCGCATAGGCCCGCACCGCCGGCGCAACCGCCAACGCCAAGATCAGCACGCCCAACACGCCCATGATCGGCTCCCATACCGAGAAATACGCCCAGCCCCACAGCCAAAACTCCAGCGCCACCCACAAGATCAGCACAACGCCCAGCCCCACGGCGGCGCGCCACGCCCACTTCCGCCCCCACTCCGGCAGCGCCCACAGCCCATAGATCGTAGCCAGCGGCGCCAGGCCATAAACGACCAGCAGAAACAGCCCCGGCAGCGTGAAGTCCCGCACCGGCGTCTGCGCCAACAAATCCAGCGAAACGCCCATCCCCGCGCCGCTGGGGTCCGCCAACAGCCCGTAGGCCCCTGCCAGCCCGCCCAGCGCCAGGAAGGCCAAACACAGCAACAGCCCGATCAGCGCGGCCGGGCGCTTCCGGCGAATTGTATCCAAAGATGTTCCCCTTTCTAGGCCTTCGCCCTATCAACCAATTCGGTTTAGCTCCCTACACTGACCCCTACACGGATAAACGCCTTACGCAAATATTGTTCATATTATACGGCTTGCCCACAAATCGGACGGAACAAAGCCGGAACAAAGCGGACGGAACAAAGCGCCATTCGCCGTCGTCACTTTCACAGCCGTCGTGTTTCAACTGGTAAACTCGGTTGAACGCCGTATTCCGGTTAAGATTGGGCGTCACACAGTCTCATCAACACTTTCAACAGCGTCAATTAGAGAGTACCGTTCCTCTCACCACCGCCAGCCACCTGTGCGAGTCTCTCGCACGCCAGAAAGGGACCTTCTATGATGTTTCGCAAAAGTCTACTAGGCGTCGCCGCCCTGGTCGTCGTGCTGCTGCTCGGCGCCTGCACCGCCGTGCAGCCGATCGCGCCCGAAATGAGCACGATCCCGCCCGCCACGCCGGAATCTGAGATGAGCACCATTCCGCCCGCCGCCCCGCCCAAAGTCGAGGGATCTGCGACCGGCGCCGGCACAGACATGCAGGCCGCCCCCACCGCCGCCTTTGTCCTGCCGGACGGCAACACCTGCCTCTTCGCCGGCACCGGCGCCACGCTCGCCTTCGACGGCAAGCGCGTCACCTACACCTGTGACATGGCGCCGGAAGGCAAAATGGTCGGCATTCTCGGCGACCCCGTGCCCACCGGCGAAACCGAGTGGCAAGTCGAAGTCGCCACCATCGCCCACGGCGACGGCGGCTTCACGCTCGAATCGTCCGAAACCATCGAATTCACCGCCTGGATGATTTCCTTGGCCGCGGGCGCGCGTTGTCTGCATGCCGGCTTCGGCGCCACCATGGGCTTTGACAACAGCGGACGCCTCGACTACACCTGCGACCAGATCGCAGCCGACGCCATCGGCCCCGCCAACGGCGGTGACTGGGGCATCTTCGGCCAACTGACCAACGCCGGCGAAGGCGTGTGGCTGGCCAATCGCATCGAATTCGGCAGCAGCGCCGACGGCTTCACAGAGCTAGACAACGCCCAGGTCGCGGTGTCCACCATCAGCGGCGTCGACCCCAACGCCGCCCCGTCAGCCGATATGGGCGCTTCCATGCTGGCAGGCACTTCCTGGCAGTGGATTCAGACCCAATCCGGCGACGGCTCTTTCGTCCAAGCCCTCGACCCCACGCGCTACACGCTGACCTTCAACGAAGACGGAACCATCTCCGCCCAACTGGACTGCAACCGCGGCATGGGCGGCTTCACGGAAAGCAATGGCGAGAGGCTCTCCATCGGCCCCATCGCCTCCAGCATGATGATGTGCCCCGAAGACTCACAGGCGAACGTCTTCGCCCAGCAGCTCGACTCCGTCGTGAGCTTCGTGCTGCGCGACGGCAACCTCTTCCTGGCACAAATATACGACTCCGGCATCATGGAGTTCGCCCCCTACGAACCCGAGATGGACGCTGAGGGCGCTGCAGACGCCGCAGAAATGGAAGAAGAAGCGCCTATGTTGGCGGGCACATCCTGGCAGTGGATCCAGACCCAGTCCGGCGACGGCTCCATCATCGAGGCCGCCGACCCCACGCGCTACACGCTGACCTTCAACGAAGACGGCTCGCTCTCCGCCCAACTGGACTGTAACAAGGGCATGGGCAGCTTCACCGATGATGGCGCCATGCTCTCGTTTGGCCCCATCGCCTCCACGCGCATGGCCTGCCCCGGCGATTCGCAGGCGGACGTCTTCGCCCAGCAGCTCGACTCCATCGTGAGCTACGTGCTGCAAGACGGCCACCTCTTCCTGGCGCAGTTCGCCGACTCCGGCATCATGGAGTTCGCCCCCATCGAGTAGGCGGAATCGCAGCCAACAGAAAAGTCTGTTCTCGATAACATTTACGTCTGTCGGGGAAGAGCGTTGTGCGCTCCTCCCCGACAGTTCATTTTCGCGGCCAATGCGGTACACTAGAAACGCATCCTAAAGCGAGCGAGCCGCCGCAAAATCTGCCCGAATCCGTGTAAATCCGCCCAATCCGCGCCATCCGCGTTCTATTTTTTCGTGTTCTATTTTCACCAGGAAAGCCCGCCTTGACCCGCCCGCCCACGCACGTCGTCCTCAACGCCCAACTGCTCAGCGACCAAGCCGGCTACCGCAGCGCCGGCGTCAGCAACTACTCGCGCAACCTGCTCGCCGCCCTCGGCCCGCTCGTCGTGCACGACCCGGCCTGGCGGCTCACCGCAACCACGCACACGCCCAACCTTCGCTTGCCGGGCATCGCCGCGCACGCCGCTCCCCTGCGCCTGGAGCAGCCCGCCGCACGCATTGCCTGGGAACAGATCGCCCTGCCGCGCCTGCTGCACAAGCTGGACGCCGACCTCGTGCATGGCCTGGTCAACGTCCTGCCCCTGGCGACCTCCGTGCCCGGCGTCGTCACCGTGCATGACCTCAGCTTCCTGCACCTGCCGCATCTCTTCCCCGCCGCCAAACGGCTCTACCTCAGCGCCCTCTGCCGCGCCAGTATAGACAAGTCCGCCGCCGTCATCGCCGTCAGCCGCCAGACCGCCGACGACGTCGTGCAGCGCCTGGGCGCGCCGCCGCACAAGGTCACGGTCATTCCCAATGGCGTCGACCCGCGCTTCGCGCCCGCGCCCGCGCACGACCCAAGCGCCAACGCCGCCTTCCGCGCCGCCAAGCAGTTGCCCGCCCGCTATCTCCTCTTTGTGGGTACGCTGGAACCGCGCAAAAACCTGGAGACGCTCCTGCACGCCTACGCACGCTGGCGCGCCCAAGCCGCCCCCGCCGACCAGGACATCCGCCTCGTCATCGCCGGCGGCAAAGGCTGGTTCTACGATGCCATCTTTGCCCAAACCGCCGCCCTGGGCCTGCAAGACGCCGTGATCTTCCCCGGCTACGTGCCGGACGCCGAGCTGCCTGCCTGGTATCGCGCCGCGCTAGGCTTTGTTTATCCCAGCGTCTTCGAGGGCTTCGGCCTGCCCGTACTC
>JBBSBO010000269.1:0-4815 GCA_038251215.1 Caldilineales bacterium | reverse complement strand
TCTTCAGCGTGCGCCGGGCGCAGGCGCGCTATGCGTTCTACTGGCTGGACCGCGCCGGGTTGCCCTATACGAGCAGCCTGGGCGCGGCCGCGCCGCGGGGGGCGCCGGCGGGCGGGCACCCCGCCAAGAACGCACCGCGCCCGGCGCAGCGGCGCGGGCGCGGCCTGGACGGCGTAATCGACGGCATTGCCAGCTTGGCCGACCGCCTCTAGAGGAGTGGCGCCGCCGCCTAGAGCGCGGTATAGCCGCCGTCGATCAGGATCACTTCGCCCGTGATCAGGTCGGAGGCGGGCGACGCCAGGAAGAGCACTAGGTCCGCCACCTCTATCGGCTGGCCGAAGCGCCCCAGTGGGATTTTGGCCTTCATCGGGTCGCCCTTGGCGGGTTCGCCCCACACTTTTTCGCCCATCGGCGTCAGGATCACGGTGGGCGCCACGGCGGTGCACTGGATGTTGTAGCGGCTCCACTCGGCGGTCATGGCTTTGGTCAGCATGTTGAGGCCGCCCTTGGAGGCGCAGTAGGCCGCGTGGTCGTCGAGCGCGATGACGCCGGCCTGCGACGAGATGTTGATGATCTTGCCGCGGCGCTGCTCGATCATCTTGGGCGCCAGCGCGCGGGCGATGAGGAAGGGCGCGCGCAGGTTGACCGCCAGCATCGCGTCCCAGTCCTCCACCGCCAGCTCAAGCAGCGAGGCCGGCCGCGAAATGCCGGCGCTGTTGACCAAGATGTCGACCGTGCCGAAGAACTCCAGCGCGGCCTGCGCGGCGCGGTTAGCCCCCTCTACGGTCTCCAAGTCGGCCTCAATCGGCAGGCAGCGCCGGCCGCAGGCGCGCACTTTCGACGCCGTTTCGTCCAGCCCGGCGCGGTCGCGCCCGCCGACGGCGACATCGGCGCCCGCCTCCGCCAGCACCGCGGCGACCACCGCCCCAATCCCCTTGGAGGCGCCCGTCACCAAGGCGCGTTTACCCGCCAACGAAAAGCGCTCGGCAATGCTCATAGACTGTTATCCTTTCGTCGAGATGGAAGATTCAACCAAGAATTTTAACCGCAAAGGGCTGACGCAACAGGTCAGCCTGCCGTTTGCGCCCTTCCGTGCGACCTCGGCTTTCTGCACGTCGCGCCTTAGGCCGCGGCGCATCCAGACGCTTCTCTTCCAGATCCACTCGATTGGGCGTCAACACCCGTCTTTGGCGTTTGCGCCCTTCCGACGTACCATGTGTACTCACAGCAGCCTCCTTGGTAAGTGCCGATTTTGTCACCTTTACTTTACCAGAGAGACTGCTGTTTTGTCTCCTGACTCTCAATTATTAACGTGCCTGGGGAATTACAGTCCTTTGCGGTTTTCAGTTGTTCCGCCTGCGCTTGGCGGGCGCGGCGGCTGTATGCTAAGATCCGCCGGGGCGCGCGCCGCACAGGTTAGCCGCGTCAAAGCCGCATTGCTACGCCGCACAAATACGCCGCGCCGACCAGGGGAGCGCAGACTGCATGATGCGAGTCGTCACCTATACCATCCACGGTTGGCGCACCGGCGACGGTCGGCCCAACCTCAACCAGGTCGCCGATGTACTCCGCGCCACACAGGCTGACATCATCGGCCTCAACGAGGTCTACTACCCGCGCGTGGTGGAGGGCGCAGAACAGCCGGCGCTGGCCGCGTTGGCGGAGCGGCTGGGCATGCATTTCCTCTTCGGACCCTGCCTGCGTTGGCCCGTGCAGGACGAACTGCCCGCCGACGCCTACGGCAACGCGCTGCTCGCCCGGCAGCCCATCGCCGCGGGCGCCGCGCATCTGCTGACGCCGGTGGAGGGCAAGGAGCAGCGCGGCCTGCTGGAAGGGCGCATCGCCCTGCCCGACGGCGGGGCATTCACCGTCTATGTCACCCACCTGGACCATATCGACGAGGACGTGCGCCTGACCCAGCTGCGCGCGCTGCGCACGTGGACCGTGCGCGACCGCAACCGGCCTCACCTGGTGATGGGCGACTTCAACGCGCTCAGCGCCTGGGACCTGGATGCACAAGAGGCAGGGGCGCATGACCCTCCGCCCGCCACGGCGCAGCGCAGCCAAGAGAGCCGCGTCATCGACCAGATGGAGAAGGCGGGCTACGTGGACGCCTATCGCCTGCACGGCGAGCCGGGCGCGCAGACGTTCATCCCCTCGGCGAATGCGCCGCTTCGCATCGACTACATCTTCGCCGCCCAGCCATTGGCCGCGGGCGTGCGTTCCTGCACCGTGTGGCAAGAACCCGTCGGGCAAGAAGCCTCCGACCACCGCCCCGTGCTGGCGGAGATCGACCTGCCCGCCTCGGCGTAACGAAACCAGATCAAACCGCAAAGAACGCAAAGGGCGCGAAGAACAGCAAAAAGCAAGAAAGACAGCAAGAAGGCTCTTTGGACCTGCCCCCACGTGACACACCCTTATCCCGCCGCACGCTGAAACGCATCGTCCTGCAGCTTAAAATGATAGCTGGCGATGACCATGCGCTGCGTGAAGTAGAAGCGGTGCGCGTCGAAGCGCTGCACGCCGCTGTCCAGTTGCAGCGATACGCAGCCCTGCTCGTGCGCATAGGCCGTCAGCCAGGCAAGCAGCGCCGCGCCGTAGCCGTGCGAGCGCGCCGCGGCGTCGGTGACCAAATCGTCCACATACAGAAAGCGCCCATGCGCCAGCATCTCCTGCACGCGAAAGCCCGCGGCTGCCGTGACCGCGCCTGCGTCCTCCACATAGGCGAGCTGGAACCCTTCGACAAACTGGCGCTTGACCTGCGCCGTAAACACTTCCACGTCGGCCAAATGCGGGCGCAACTGCGCCATGACGGGGTGGACGCGGGCGATCTCTTGGTCGGTGACGGCGAGACGAATGTGCATGGCTTCCTTCTGCTTGTTTGGCTGTTGTCCTGGCTGTAATTGACGGCGGATTAGTGCCTCACGTTACATCTTCTTAAATCCGTGTGAATCCGCCAAATCCGCGTCATCCGCGTTCTATTCTTTGCGCGCTGAATCTGCGATTGCGCATCCGCCGCCTCCGCTGTATGATCGGGCACACGATCAAACTAAGGAGAGCCATCCATGAACCGACTGCCTGTCCATCGCAACCCGTTTGTCATCACTGTCCTCGCACTTGCCTTGTTCGTCCTGGGGTTAGCGGCCTGCGCGCCCGTGCGCCCCGTGGAGGGCGGGACCGCGCCCGCCGCGCCGCTAGTCGAACTGCCGCAAATCGACCTGCCGCCTGCGCCGGACTTCTCGGCGGAGGAGTGCAACAACCTGCTCTCGTTGGCCTCGGACTTCGTGCGCGCCGACGACTACGCGGGCGTGGTGCAGCTGATCGACATCGTGCTGGGCTGCAGCCAATCCGACGACGTGAAGGCGGGCGTCCTCTTCCTGCGCGCCGAGGCCAACATGCAGCTGGGCGACTGGCAGGCTGCCATCGACGACTATCGGCAGGCGCTGGCGCTGGGCCTGGAATCGGCTGACGCTGCGGGCGCACGCAACAACATCTGCTGGTTCTACGCCCTCAACGACCAGGCGGAACTCGCGCTGCCCTATTGCGAGCAAGCCGTGGCAGCCAACCCGTCGGCTTCCTACTTGGACAGCCGCGGCCTGGCCTATGCGTTGAGCGGCCAAACCGAAGCCGCCGTCGCCGATTTTGAAGCGGCCCTGGCGGAATGGTCCGCCGCCGCCGACCCGCAAATCCAGGCGATCGCGGCCCAGCGCCAGGCCTGGGTCGACGCGCTGCGCGCCGGCGAGTCGCCCATCACACCGGCGGTGCTGGCTGCGCTGCGCGCCGAGGACGCGCCGGGCGTGCAGCCCGCGCTGGCGTCCGCCGCAAGCCAAGCGGCGACGGAGCATTTCCTGCTCGGTCGCCACGCGCATATGTTGGGCCAATTTGAGCAGGCCGTCGTCGAGTATACGCAGGCCATCGAGCTGGACCCGGACTACTGGCCCGCCTACTTCTATCGCGGGACGGTACACATGTGGCAAGAGGAGTGGGACGCGGCGCTGGCCGACATGCAGGCGACGATCGCGCTCAACCCGCAGCAGGCCTTTGCCCAGCACTACAGCGGGCTGATGTACACGCGCCTGGAACAAGTCGACGAGGCGATTGCAGCCTATAGCCGCGCGATTGCGTTGCAGCCGGACGAAATGAGCTTCTATGCCGACCGCGCCGCGGCCTATTTTGCGCAGCAAGACTTCGCCGCCGCGCTGACGGACCTGGACACCGTACTGCGCAGCCAGCCCGATTCGCCCACGATCCTGTTTATGCGCGGGGCCGCGCACCGCGCTCTGCAGCACCGCGGGCAGGCCATCTCCGACCTGGAGCGTGCGCTGGAGCTGGGCTTGCCCGCCGCCTTACAGCAGCAAGCCGAAGCCGCGCTCAAGCAACTGCGCGAGGGCTTCTTCTAATAGAACACGGATGCCGCGGATCGGACGGATTCGCACGGATTTAAGCTGCGATTGAACACGCTGCTATGGAAAGGACGCGTTTTTCATAAGGCAGCACGAGGCTCGCTCTTGCTGTTCTTTGCGCCTTTGCGGTTTGCCGGCTTTTTAGGCCATGACGGCGGACTGCGCTTGCGAGATCGCCCAGTGCAGCGGTTCGCCTTGCGCCAAGCGCGCCAGTTCCTCCGCCACAATGCGCCCCATGCGCCGGCACTCGTCGTTCATCGAGCCGGCGATGTGCGGCGTCAGCACGACGTTATCCAACGTATACAGCGGCGAATCCGGCGCGGGCGGTTCGGGCCATACCACATCCAGCACGGCGAAGAGGTCGGGCCGCGCCTGGAGGGCGGCGATCATCTCCGGCTCGCGCACGACCGCG
>JBBSBO010000268.1:0-4823 GCA_038251215.1 Caldilineales bacterium | reverse complement strand
TGGCCGATCACGGCGAGCGCGCCGCCGCGTGGATGTCCGAGTAGCTGCATGGGCAGGCGCGCCACAAAGGGCCGCGGCGCGATCTGCGTGCGCTGATGGAAGGCGCGCTGTGAGAACTCGTCGTTGAGCGGGGTGCCCGCGCCATAGCAGGCAACACAAAAGGCCAACATGCCCGCCGGCGTGGCAGCGCTTGTGAGGTCTTCGGCGCTGAAGTAGTGTTCGGGCGGAATGGCCTGGTTCCATTGCAGCGGGCCGGGCCAATCTTGGCAGACGAGCGCGCCCTGATGCGGCATCTGAAGCGGATGGCCCAAAGGGTATGCCATGCCGTGGCTGGCAGTGAAGAGCAGCGCGGGCGTCTGCTCGCCGCCCAACAGCGTGGCGAGGCGCGACTTGGCGGCTTGATCGTGTGTCACGAGGTCGATCTGCCAGTCCGGGTGCGCTGCGGCGAGCTGCGTTTGCAGCGGCCCCGCCAGTAGGTCGGCGCTAAGGCCGGTGGCGCGGTCGTCGGGGTTGGCGGGCGCAAAGAAGGCGACGCGGCGGGCGCGCGTGATCTCGCCTTTTTCCGCCGCGACAACGGTAGCGGCGTAGTTGGCGTATTCTTGCAGCGTATCGAAGTACAGGCGGCCCACGGCGTATTGCACATCCAGTTGGTATTGGAACGGGTAGGGGATGTCCTGCGGGCTGCCCACGATCAGCAGGTAGTAGGGCATCTTGGCCGGGTCCGCCGGGCCGGGGCCGACGCCGTGGCGCGTGAGGAATTGCTGTTTGGACTCGCCGGGGCGATAGGCCAGCTCGCCGATGAACGCGCGGTACAGGTCGCCCGCCTGACCGCGCCGCCAGTCGAGCAGGGGCGCCAGCGCTTCTTGAATGGCCGCGTCTGCGCCGTGGGCGAAGATCACGCCCCAGCCGGTCTCCTCAATGCGCAGCGGGTTGACGCCCTCGCGCAGACCCAAGTGGCGCTGCGTACTCAGTTCGTAGCGATAGCGTAGCTCAGCCAAGTTCTCTGGGGCGCGTTCGCCTTGGATGAAGGCGGCCAATTCTTTGCCGGTCATGGGCGGCAGGTCATAGCCGCCGGTGGCGCCGTTGAGGCCGTTGAAGACGATCAGTTCGTCGGACATGCTTCCTCCTCGCCCTGGGCGCGGGATGGCGGATGGGACGATGGGTCGCGTCGCGCTCATTTCGCATCCTCCACGCCCGGGCGTTTGGATGCCAGCTTGGCGTTCTTGTCGATCATGTGCTCGATCTCGCGGATGGCGTCGCCCGTGGCGTCTTCCAACTCGATATGCACGGTTTCCGGGTCCTGCATGTAGAGCAGCCGCGTCCAATAGGTGTTGTAGACGATGCTGAGCCAGGTGATGAACTGGAGGTTCTCCTCCATCGAGCGCAGCGGGTTGCGCACGAAGAGCGCCAGGAAAGTCGCTACGCCCAGCCCGGCGAAGACCATGGCGCTGAGGTTGGCGCCCTGGCGCGCGCCCAGTTGCGCCGCGGCCACAAACAGGCCGAGGCCCGCCAAAAAGAGGCCTACATACATGCCCACCGTCAAGTAGTAGGGGATGAGATAGGCGCGCAGCGTGCGCCGGAACATAATGTTGTTGTTGGCAAGACCCTGGACAATATGCTCCTGCCACGCCTTATAGAGGGGATCGTCCGGCATGTGCTTCTCCTTGGCACGAGTAGCGGGAACGGGGCCGCGGCTGTCGCTCGACGGCTCATCTTGCTGCGCGCCGGGGGCGGGCGGTTGCGCCAGGGGCGGCGCGGGCCAAAACGGCGGCAGAAAACTTACGCCCGCCATGTCGATCGCATAATTGGCCTGATCGCCGGCGCCGGCGTCGAAGGAGATGGCCTCGATCTGGCGCGCGGCGAGTTGGTCGAAGGTCTGTACCTGCGCCTCGAGCAGCGCGGCGTAGACGGCGGACTGCCCCGGCCCGTTGTAGAGCGCGGCGAAGGTGAGGTAGTCCTGGCGTTGCAGCGCGGCGACGCGCTCCGGACTGGCCTTGACGAAGTCGAAGAGGGCCACGAACTGGGCGCGTTCGCCGGCGGCGAAGGCGTCGAACATCTGCTCGACCGATTCGTAGCCGACCACGGCGTGGTTGGAGCCGAGAATCTGCGGCGCGCCCATGCTGATCGACAGGCGGGCGGCGTGGGCGTCCAATGTAGCGGCAAAGAGAAAGGTCTTCCACTCGGCCTGCTGGTTGGCGTCCAGGTCCTGCAGCGCCTGGTGTTGCGTCTGCCATTCGCCGTCGGGCGAGGGCCGCCAGCGGTGGCCTTGCCAAGGGGTTTGTGCGTCAAAGGCGAAGTGTTGGTCGAAAAGCTCGCGATGGGCGCGGCCCCAATGGTGCAGGAAAAGGTGATTCTCGAAGCGGATGATCAGGCGGCCATCTGTGGCGAAGGCATAGCCGCCGGACTCGACCGCAGCCACGGCCGCGGCCAGCGCCGGCGCGATGTGTAGTTCATCGGCTAGGACGGCCAACAGACGCCCGCAGCGGTTCCAGATATAGGCCAGCCGGCGCTCGGAAGGCGTTTGCACCGTGGAAGCCTCGAAGAGCTTGCTCACAGGCGGGGGCAGCGTGATGGCTTGCAGCGCCGGACGGTTCTGCAAGAAACCGGCGGGCAGTTGCTCGTCCTGTAGCGCCACGAAGGCGCGTGACACAAAGCCTTCCCGGCCGTTGGCCTCGACGCGCAGCCAGGCGCCCTGTTCCTGCAATATAAGCACGGGCGCGTTGGCGGGCAGCCGGTCGAGGATGGCCTCGTCGGCGCCGGGGCCGGCGCGCAGATTGAGCGTGTCGGCGGTCACTTCGCCGCGCCGGGGCGCACTGCCGGCGCGCAGGGCGGTCAGCTTGGCGGCGATGATGTCCTGTTCCGCCTGGCTGAGGCCGGGCAAGTTGCCGACGGGCCGGCCGTGGTAGGGCGCCGCGCGCGCGAGGAAGGCATCCCACAGTTCGCCGCGCTCGATCAACGGGTAGCGTTCCACGCCCAGTTCGCCGGCGGCGAGCGTGACGGCGCGGATCAAGGTACGGTTGTCAAAGGCGCCTTCGTTGGGCGCAGGCAGCCGCCGCGCGCAGACTTCCTGGAAGGCGGCATAGGCGGGCTTGCGTGTGGCGGCATCCAGCGCGCCGGGGCGATAGAGGCCATAGTAGGTGTTGCCGTCAGGCGGGCCGAAGTCTTGCAGGCAGAACCACACGCCCAGCGCCACGGCGGGGTCCGCCAGCACGGTGTCGAGCGCCAGTTGCAGCCGTTCGGCCTGGAACTCCTCCGGGTTGCGATTGGTGTGCCAGCCGATCTCGGAGATGTAGATTGGCTTGTCGCGGCCCTCTTGCTCGCGGATCACGCCACGCAGCTCTTTGACATACCTATCGTAGGCTGCGCGCAGTTCTTCCTGCGCCGCCTGCGGCGAGAGGGCGGCGTCGTACTCCTCAACCACGTAGAGGTGATAGCCCACGCCGTCAAAGGGAAAGGCGTGGCCTTCCTGGCCCCAGCGATAACGGCGCTTGCCCTCTCGGTAGACGGCCTGCAAGTAGACGACGGCGGCGTTGTGGTTGATTGCCAGGCCTTGCAGCGGCCCGGAAACAAGGCGGACCGCGTTCAGCTCCGGCTGAGCGCGCACGGCGTCGTAGATCTGCTGGAGCATAATGGCGCACCAACCCGGGTGGATCCAGTTGCAGTTGCTGCCGTGCCAGTCGTCCGGCTCGTTGAACGACTCAAAGACTTGCACGTCCGCGTGGAAGAGCTGGACGATTTCGGCGAAGGCGGCGACATAGGCGCGCAGCCACGGCTGATCGGGCGCGTCTTCCGGCGGCGGGTTGCGCAGGTCGTCGCCAAGCTCAGCCGCGACGGCTTCATGGCTGATCAGGCCATAGATTTGGACGCCCTGGTCGCGCAGACCGTCGACGATGGCGCGGTAGGCTTGCCGCCAGGTGCGCCCGTCGTGCTGCGTGTCGTCGTGGGGCGACGTCCAGGGGGCGAGCGCGAAGTTGAGCCGCACCCAGCCCGCACCCGTGTCTGTCAAGATCGTCGGGTCGGCGACCTGCGGCGCGGGCTTGCCGCCGGCGGGGTCGAGCGGACGGTTGGCATCGATGCCGATTTTGTAGCTTGCACGCGTCATGCCGTAGCTTCCTTTCCTGTTCAATCCTATCCGGCGCTGATGATGCGGCCTTGCCGATTGCCTTAGGCGGCCCGCACTAGCTGCCGGTACGCGTCGACGGCTTCATGCAGCTGCGCGGCGAGCTGCGCGGCCTGAGCGGCTCCGTTGTAGAGTGCGGCGAAGGCGTCGACATCGCCGCGGCGCAGGGCGTTCATGGCGCGCGAGTCGCCGGGCGGGCCGCCGATTAAGTCGAAGAGGGCGAGGACCTGATAGCGCGGGGAGGCGATGAAGGCGTCGAGCATTTGTCCGACGGAGTCAAAGCCTGCCAGGGCGTAGTTGAAACCCATGATCTGCGTCGCGCCCAGGGACGTCGCAAGGAGGGCGGCCTCCCGATCCAGGAGAGCCGCTTGCTCGAACGCGCCCCATTCGCTGCGCAGCGAGCCGTGTACGTCCTGCCAGGCCTGCTCCGGCGCGGGTCGCCAGGCGTGTTTCTGCCAGGGGCCGGCTTGGCTGAAGCGAAAATAGCGGTCGAACTGCGCAGTGTGTTGCGCGCCCCAGGCGCGATAGAAGGCGTGTACCTCGAAACGGATGGGCGGACGGCGGTCCCCACGCCGTGTGCGCGGGGCGAGTTGCGTCGCCAGCACAGCCGTCGCCAGGGCCAGGTCGACTCCGGTCACCGTGGACAAGCGCAGCAGCAGCCAGCCATACTCGTTCCAGGCCGCGACCACGCGACGCACGCGCG
>JBBSBO010000267.1:0-4831 GCA_038251215.1 Caldilineales bacterium | reverse complement strand
TCAGCCCGCGGTAATGCACCCAGGCGCCCACCGTCGCCGTGTTCTTCGCCGCCAGGGGGCTGCCCAGCAGGCCGTCGACCATCATCATCGCCGCCAGCGCAAACAACACGCTTTGCGCGGCCGTGCGGCTGTGCTTCCACAACAGCACACGCCCCAGCACGGGCAGCCGCAGGAGATCGAAGCGGCGCGGGAAGCGGCGGAGTTCGTTGATCATAGGGCTATTGTAACACTTTGCGCCTTGGCGTCTTTGCGTGAGACATCCGTCTCTATTGCCGCACGCAAAGACGCCAAGGACGCGAAGAACAGCAAAAGCAATTCACCACAAAGGAACACAGAGGAAATCCAGATCGATTGATTCTATCTGTGCAAATCCCTTCCAATCCAAAAAAATCAGTGTCCCAATTCTTTTTGATCCGCTGCCCATCCGCCCGATCCGCGCCATCTGCGTTCTATTCGCCACGCAATAGTGAGGCCGCAGCGGTCGTGCTACAATAGAGCGGAGTACCGTTCAGCTTCGACAATTCCGCGCCCGCCCACAAGAGGATAGGCCCGATGGACATTACGATTGCAGTCGTGCCGGTCGCCGGCCTTGGTTCCCGCCTGCTGCCCGCCACCAAGTCGCAGCCCAAAGAGATGCTGCCCGTGGGCCGCAAGCCGGTGGTGCAATATGTGGCGGAGGAACTCACCCGCGCCGGCATGGAGCGCATCCTCTTCGTCACCGGCCCCGGCAAGGTCTCGATCGAAAACCACTTCGACCTCAACCCCGAGCTGATCCAGATCTTGCGAGAGACCGGCAAGGAAGACCTGCTGGCGGAGCTGGACTTCGAGCGCGCCGACGTGCGCTACTTCTACACGCGCCAGCGCGAGCTGCTCGGCCTGGGCCATGCCATCCTGTGCAGCCGGCCCTTCGTGGGCGAGCAGCCCTTCGTCGTCGCCCTGGGCGATTCGATCATCGGCATGCACGCTGCCAGCGATGTGGTGCGGCGTATGATGGACGTTTTCACGCAGACGCGCGCCGAAGCCGTGATCGCCTTTGAGGAAGTGCCCCTGACCGACGTGCATCGCTACGGCATCGCCGAGCCGAAAAACCACGGGCATGTCAACGGGGACCCGGACATCTTCGAGTTGGCGGACGTCGTCGAAAAACCTGCGCGCGACGAGGCCCCCAGCACGCTCGCCATCGCCGCCCGCTACGTCTTCGCCCCGTCCATCTACGACGCGCTGGAACGCGTGACGCCGGGCAAGGACGGCGAAATCCAGCTCACCGACGCTGTGCGCATCCTCATCCGCCAAGGCGCGCGCGTCGTCGGCGTGCGTCTGCGCTCGGACGAGCGCCGCTATGACATCGGCAACTTCGACTCGTACTTCCGCGCCTTCGTCGAGTTCGCGCTGCACGACGCCCGCTCCGGCCCGGCGCTGCGCCAAGCCCTGGAGGAGATGCTGCATGCTGATCGTGCGTAAGCGCGCCTATGCGCGCGCCGGCCTACTCGGCAACCCTTCCGACGGCTACAACGGCAAGACCATCTCCTTTTCGCTGCGCAACTTCTATGCCGAAGTGGTGATCTACGAATGGGACACGGTCGACATCATCCTGGCGGAGTTTGACCGCGCCCGCTTCCGTTCGGTGCAGGACCTGCACACCGACGTCCAGCTGCACGGCTATTACGGCGGCATCCGTCTGGTCAAGGCGACGATCAAGCGCTTTGTCGACTACTGCCGCGAGCAAGGCATCTCGCTCAGCGAACAGAACTTCTCGGTGCGCTACAGCACCAATATCCCGCGCCAGGTGGGCATGGGCGGCTCCAGCGCCATCATCACCGCCACGCTGCGCGGCCTGATGCAGTTCTACGGCGTGGAGATCCCCTTGGCGGCACAGCCCTCCTTTGTGCTCGCCGTGGAGACGGAGGAACTGGGCATCTCCGGCGGGCTGCAAGACCGCGTGATCCAGTGCTACGAGGGCCTGGTCTACATGAACTTCGACCGCGCGTGCGCCCGCGAGGTGGCGGACTTCACGGTGTATGACTACGAGCCGCTGCCGCTGGAGGGGCTGCCGCAGTTCTATGTGGCCTATCACACCAACCTGGGCGAACCGACCGAGCGCTTTCACAACGACATCCGCGGCCGCTACAATCGCGGCGACCCGTCCATCGTAGCCGCCATGCAACAGTTCGCAGCGCTGGCGGAAGAGGGACGCGCCGCGCTGCTGGCGCACGACGGCGCGCGCCTCGCCGCCCTGATCGACGAGAACTACAACACGCGCGCCGGCATCTATCAGTTGCCCACCTGGCAGCAGCAGATGATCGCCGTGGCGCGCGGCTGTGGCGCCGGCGCCAAGTTCGCCGGTTCCGGCGGCGCCATCGTGGGCACGGTCCCGGACGCCGCCACGCTCGACTGCCTGCGCGCCGAACTGGCGCGCATCGAGTGTCGCGTCATCCTACCGCAGATTCAAGCGGCGGATGGCGAGTAGCGCCTGATTCAGCCTACGCGAAGATTAACAAGCACGCGATACAAAGTCCTATCCAGTTCTACACCATAGAAAACACAAAGGAGCGACACCCATGGGCGATTTGAAATTCGGCTGGCACATGAACTCATTCCCCGTCGACGGCAGCAGCGCGGCGGATTTCCTGGCGCAGACGCACGCCACTATGCAGCGCATCAGCCCCGCCTTCGACTCGGTGTGGGTCGACGACCACACCATGCCCTGGGCCAAATGGCAGGCCCACGACACGCCCTATGTAGAGGCCATGACGACCCTCGCCTATTTCGCCGCAGCCTATCCCGCGTTTAACTTCGCCTCAAGCGTGTTCGGCCAGTCGTATCGCAACCCGGCGCTGGCAGCCAAGGCCGCGGCCAACCTACAGTGGCTCAGCGGCGGACGCTACATTTACGGCATCGGCGCGGGCTGGATGGAGCCGGACTATTATGCCTACAATTACGACTTCCCCAAGCCGTCGGTGCGCATCGCCCAGTTGGAGGAAGCCGTGCAGATCGCCAAGCTGATGTGGACGCAGTCGCCCGCCAGCTTCGAGGGCAAATACTACCGCATCGACAACGCTTACTGCGAGCCGCGCCCCGATCCGGTCCCGCCGATCCTGATCGGCGGCGGCGGCGAACAACTCACGCTGCGCGTGGTCGCCAAACATGCCGACTGGTGGAATTTCTCCGGCGGCGTGGCGGAGACCTTCGCCCACAAATGCGATGTGCTGCGCCAACACTGCCAAGACGTGGGGCGCGACTACGACGAAATCGTCAAGACGTGGTCGGTGGACGGCATCGCCATTGCCGACAGTGAAGCGGGGGCGCAGCGCATCGCCGAAGCCTCGCCCTACTACAACAGCACGTGCATCGCAGGCACGCCCGACCAGGTGGCGGAGAAGCTCCAGCCCTTCGTCGACCTCGGCGTGCAGGTGATGGTGGTGCGCATGCTCGACTTCCCGCACACGGAAGGCCTTGAGCGCTTCGCACAGGAGATCATGCCGCGCCTGCGAGCGGCGTAGGCGCACTAACGCTTCTTCACACCAACCCGTTTAGCAGCGCGCAAGTACTCGGAGACCTCTTTACGTCGGTGCTTGCGCGCTGACTGGCTAAGCAGCGACCTAATCAACACAAACAAATGGAAAACTTATACCCAAGCTTGAAAACTCGAGACTACCACCATTAGGCACTATCAAAATGCTCTATTTTACTGATTCCAAGTTGATGCTCAACTCGGGCACATTCATGTTAGGAATCCCCTACATGCTTATTATTGGGGCTGCAATACTCAAAGGTTTCAACCAGAAATAAAGCCATTGCTCCCGATAGATTTACAGCCAGCTTAGCGTGTCTAGCTGAGGGTTTTACTCTACGTTCGCCTTTCCCATGAGCGTCACCAAGACGGTTGCGGAGAGATCCCAGTCCATGAACCACATTTGAGCATCCACCAAGTATTTGTTTAAAAATCTCTTCCTGATGTTGTTCGGGAGCAAGATTCAGTTCTTTAGTGGCTGCTTTATAGAGTTGAGCTAACTCAATATTATTATCGTTATACTCAACTCCACGTTTATCAAGAATGTACTTGCATACGGTCTCTAGCAAAGTACGGGCCGCTGTTATTGCGCCTTCTGGGTCGGATTCTCTTCTGTCCAAAGCAAGCTGCCAACGCCGTTGCACATTCTCCGAATCGAAACTTTCAAGGCCGTCTGATACCAAGTTATCCAGGGGTGTTCGCTCATCAATCTCGAGAGAGTTCAGCAACGGCGAAAATTCATCTCTAAGGTAGGTCCGTCGCTCCGCATAAGTTTTAAAGTTACTCTTGATATAGGTCCAAAATTGTGACAGAGTCCTACATCTTGTGACAAAGTCAGGTAGGAATCCGCGAAGATAACTGTCTCCATAGAAATGACTACGAAGATACTGATATTCTTGCTCGTCTACTTCACCACCGGTGGCCTGAACTTCAAGCACATCGTGTAGAGCGAGTGCTCGTTCGTAGTCAGAATCCCATCGCTCCTCGAAGTTGTAATGAGTTATCATCTATCGTCACCAATAATAATCCGATTAAATTCCCTCTTTATTTGATACACAATCGTTATACAGCATTATCGCACATATGTTCCGAAACAGTAAACAACTTAACATACAATGCTGCACGCTGAATCGGAGTTCTGGTCTCAAATTTGGCATTTGCGACCCAGTCCTTAGATAAGTAACCCAAGTTGCTACCTTACTCGAACGAGAAGCAGTTCAGGCTGACAGCGACCATGAACAGGCAGACTTTTAGTTCAAATCCGGCGGGTGTGACGGCGTGAATCGACTTGGGCAAGAGCCGTTCGAGCAGGCTGCCGGC
>JBBSBO010000266.1:0-4847 GCA_038251215.1 Caldilineales bacterium | reverse complement strand
CCTGTTTCTCGTGCAATGACCGCGCCGTAACGGTGCGCTCGGCGGACAGTGAACGGAATGCCTGGGGTTGGGAAAAAATCCGACAGCATGGGATAGAGTATTACCGATGAGCACGATTTTGAGTGTCGCCGCCCTTTTAGTCTTCCCGAGCGGACTGTTTGTTCTGTTCAACGGCATCCTGTATGAATGGATCGATAAGAAGCTGCTGGCGCGTCAGCAAAACCGCATGGGGCCGCGTTGGTTCCAGCCGGTGGCGGACGTAACGAAGCTGCTCGTGAAGGAGGAAATCGTCCCGGCGAACATCAACGCTACGCTCTTTTCGTTGCTGCCTGTGATCGCTCTGGCCGGCCCCCTGACGGCGGTGTTGTACACGCCGGTGGCGGGTATCCGCCCGCTCTTCAGCTTCGAGGGCGACCTGATTGTCACGGTCTACTTGCTCAGCCTGCTGACGATCAGCACGGGCTTGGCGGGGGCGAACACCGCCAGCCGTTTCTCGCTATTGGGCGCCACGCGCACACTTACGCAGTTGTTTTCGTATGAGGCGCCGTTCATGCTGGCGTTGCTGGGGCCGGCGTTGGCGGCGGGGACTTGGCAGATCGCGCACATCAACGACTTCGCGAGCGGCAGCGTCTGGATGCTGCTTACGCAGCCCATCGGCTTTGTGATCGCGATTATCGGGCTGGCGGGTAAGTTGGAACTGCCGCCCTTCGACGCGCCGGAAGCCGAAACCGAGATCGTCGCCGGCGCCATGACTGAATATAGCGGGCGCGGTTTGGCGCTGTTTCATCTGGGGCGGAGTACGGAGTTGGTGCTGGGCCTGACGTTGATTGCGACTTTCTATCTGGGCGGCGTAGGCTCGCCCGTGGAGTATGTGCTGAAGACGCTGGCGCTGTTGCTTGGCCTGGTTGGTTTCCAGGCGCTGATGACACGCCTACGCATCGACCAGACGGTTGGCCTGTGGTGGCGGTATGGCTCGCTGGCTGTGCTGGTGCAGTGGTTTGTGCTGTTTGTGTGGGATATGAGTGGGGGAGGCATCTTCTCATGAGAATCGGAACGATGGTGGGCGACACACTGCGCTCGCTGTTCAAGAAACCGGCGACGGAGGTGTACCCGTTTGAGAAGCGGGAAACGCCGGAACGAACACGCGGGTTGCTGACGTGGTCGCCGGATCGGTGTACGGGATGCGGCCTCTGCGTGAAGGATTGCCCGGCGGATGCGCTGGAACTGATCGTGATCGACAAGAAGGCCAAGCGCTTCGTCATGCGTTGGAAAGAGGATCGCTGCATCTACTGCGGGCAGTGCATGCAGGTGTGCCGCTTCAATTCGATCGACATGTCGCAGGACGAGTGGGAGTTGGCAGCTACGAGCCGTGAAGGCTTCACGAAGACGTATGGGAACGAAGATGACATCAAACAAGCCATGGATGCAATCGCTGCAAGCCAGGCTAGCCGCGAGCTGGCACCCAGCGAAGAGCCGGCAGCCTAGCGTCGAACACGCCCCACGCGTGGTCGTGATGGGCATTGGCCAAGAGATGTTCGGAGACGACGGCGCCGGCGTAGAGACGGCGCGGCGGTTGAAAGCCGCGTCCGGCGATCATCTGCTCGTGATTGAAGCATGTTACGTGCCTGAGAATTTCACGGGTTCGGTGCGCAAATTCGCGCCGGACCTGGTGCTGCTGGTGGACGCGGCGCATATGGGCCAGGAGCCGGGCGCCGTGGCGTGGCTGGATTGGCGCGACGCCGTGGGCTTCAGTGCGTCGACGCACACGGGGCCGTTGTCTTCGCTGGCGAACTTCATGGCGACGACGATGGACTGCGAGGTGTGGATCATCGGCATTGAACCGGCGGACTTGACGATGTACGCGCCGCTTAGCCCCGTTGTCGACGCAGCCGTGACAGAGGTCGCGACCGCGATTGCCGAGGCGGTGGGCGCGCATGTCGATGGGCGTTTGACTGTGGAGACGAGGTAATCGCCATGCTACTTGCGGAACTAGACACACCAACGCTGATCCTGGACCTGGACGCGCTGGAGCATAATCTGGCGCGCTATCAGGGCTATTTTGACGAGCACGGCATCGGTCTGCGCCCGCACATTAAGACGCACAAGACGCTGGCTGTCGCGGCCAAGCAGTTGGCGGGCGGGGCGATTGGCCTGACCTGCCAGAAGGTGGGCGAGGCCGAGGTGTTGGCCGCGGGCGGCATTCAGGCCGATTTGATGATCCCCTACAACATTTTGGGCAAGGCCAAGCTGGAGCGGCTGATGGCGCTGGCAGGCCAGATGCCGATCACAGCGTCGGCGGACTCGGCCTACACGGTGCGCGGATACTCGGCGGCGGCGACGGAATGGGGCGTGACGCTGGGCGTGGTGGTCGAGTTGGAGTGTGGCCACAATCGCACGGGCGTGGCGACGGCCGCGGCTGCGGCGGATCTGGGTAAGCTGATCGATTCGTTGCCCGGCCTGGAGTTGCGCGGCATCATGGCCTTCCCGACGCCTACGTCGGCGCGCCCGTTTTTGCAAGAGGTAATCGCCGCCTTTGCGCAGGCAGGGCTGCCTTGCCCGATAGTCAGCGGCGGCGGCACGCCCTACGCCCTGGAGGCGCACCTGATTCCGGAACTGACTGAGTATCGCGTGGGCGAGTATATTGTAGGCGGTGAAGGCCACTTGCGCGCCGGGCGCCACACGGTGGAGGAATGCGCGCTGCGCGTGCTGGCGACAGTGGTAAGCCGACCCACGGACGAGCGCGCCATCCTAGATTGCGGCAGCAAGACAATGAGCGCCTCGACGTTGAAGACCGAGGACGGGCAAAGCATGGGCTACGTTGTGGAGTATCCTGAGGCACGTTTCTATGGCGCGTCGGAGGAGCACGGTCATGTGGATATTTCGGCCTGCGCCAACAAGCCGCAGATCGGCGAGCGCGTGCAGGTGATCCCGGTGCACCCATGCCCGTGCGTCAACGAGCATGATGCCATTACCGTCGTGCAAAATGGCCGCGTCAATGCCATCTGGCCCGTCTATGCACGAGGCAAGATCCGGTAGCGTCCAAGGGGTGATACGGGAGCAGACATAAAGTCAAAGCCAGCGCCACACTTCCGGCACGCAATTGGATGATATCCATTTCAGACGACGCCTTGGACTGCCCACGCCCGTGCGGTAAGGATAATGGCGCCGTTTTCTTGTGGAACAAGACGCGCTTGAAGGAGTTGGCGAATCCGCTCCTTGGTTGCCTCATCAACCGATCCAAGATAGGTTGGAGCCGGGCCCTGCTTACCCAGAAAAGGCGTCCAATAGTCCGCAAAATTCTCAAATACTGTCGGAATATCTATGGGCCGCACAGATACGGCGGTTAGGCCTAGTTCCTCAAAAAGATAGCGCAACGGGTCTGGCTGGCACAAAGGGAATCGCTCTCCTTCATCCATCTGAGAGTCTTGAGGACTAACGACAACGGCCGCGTCCCAAAAATGACGCATCATCTCCATTCTTCCGGCATAGTCCCAAACATAGGCTGCGACTATTCCGCCGGGCTTAGTCACCCGGATCATCTCACGCGTCGCGGCGGTGGGGTCTGAAACGAAGTTAAGCACGAAGCCGGAGACTGTGGCGTTACAAGAACTCGCATCCAGGGGCAAGTTGAGCGCGTCGCCGAGCTGAAAGCGTGCCCGGTGATCAGCAACCCGTTGCCGCGCCTCTGACAAAAACCCCTCTGACCTATCGATGCCAATGACCTCGCGCGGGGCGCACTGCGCGAGGATACACTCCGCAAGGCTGCCGGTTCCGCAGCCGACATCCGCCCACGTCTGACCGTCGCCAATCGAAAGCCAGGCGAGAAACTCCTTCGCAACCAGTCGACTCCACCTTCCAACATACCGTTCGTATGCATTTCCGGCATCCCACGTCTCCAGCGATCTTTCGTTCATATTGGCTCCTCCAAAAACGGTTTCATACAGGTAAATGCCGGTTGCAGCACTCACGTGTATGAAACCTGCGCTCCTCGCACCACAAAGCCAACAATTTGGGGGTTCTGGCGGGCGAAAAAGTGATTGTCAAGATCGCCGATTGGCCTTGCCAAAAGCGGGCAAAGCACGGAGCAAAAAAGCTAGACCGCCGGGACCGTTACGTTCAGTTCGGACGCGACGGCGGCGATGGCGTTCCAGGTGGCTTCTTCGACGGGGACGCCTTCGTCCATGCGGCGACGGCTGGACACTTGCTCGACCTCGCCGGGGACGTAGATTTGCTTCACGCCGGGCATGAGCGGCGAGGACTTGACCCAGTCGACCAGCGTCTGCACCTCGCGTTTGTACTCGTCCGGGTCGATGAAGCTGTCGATCTTGATGGCGAGCGCCAGGTAGCCGGAGCCGCCGCGCGTGGGCGTCTCGGCGCTGCACCCGGCCCAGGAGAGGCCGCCGGCGATGGCGTCGATCATCATGGCGAGGCCGTAGCCCTTGTAGCCGAGAGGTCCGCCTAGCGGCAGCATGGCAACGTCGCCCTCGCGGAAGCGGTTGGGGTCCGTCACCGGCTTGCCTTCGGCGTCGATCAGCCAGCCTTCGGGCAGGGGCAGGCCGCGCGCACGTTGCACGTCAACCTTGCCGCCCGCGGCCATGCTGGTGGTGATGTCGAGCATGAGCGGAGGGCCGCCGGCGGTGGGTACGCTAATCGCCAAGGGGTTCGGCGGCAGACGGCGCGCTGTGCCACCGAAGGGGGCGGTGAATTGGGCGCCGCCGTTCAGGAGCACCACGCCGATGCAGTCCTGCTCGGCGGCGATGGTGGGGTAGGCGCCGAGACGGCCGATATGGCCGGAGTGATGCACGGCGACGGCGCCGAAAGTGTAGGTCTGGGCGCGCCTTACGGCT
>JBBSBO010000265.1:0-4851 GCA_038251215.1 Caldilineales bacterium | reverse complement strand
CCGCATGGTGCTGGATGACCTGGATATCCCTCTGGCGCGCGTGGCGGTGATCGGCGACGACATCGAAATCGACGTGCGCGGGGCGCAGGTGCTCGGCATCCAGGGCTGGCTCGTCAAGACCGGACGCTTCCGCAAGGAGGACCTCGGCCGCGGCATCTGGCCCGACCGCGTCCTCGACAGCATCACCGATCTGCTCGGGTGATGCCATACAGGTAACTTACAAAGGTGACTTGATGACGAATGCAAACAAACTGATCTTGTTTGATTCCACCCTGCGCGACGGCACGCAGGGAGAAGGCGTAAACCTAAGCTGCGACGACAAGCTGCGCATCGCGCGGCGGCTGGACGATTTTGGCATGGACTATATCGAGGGCGGCTGGCCCGGCTCTAACCCCAAGGACATGGAGTTCTTCGAGCGGGCGCAGCACGAGTTGCACCTGAAGCACGCCCGCGTCACCGCCTTTGGCTCCACCGTGCGCCCGCACATGCAGCCGGCGGACGACGCCCAGGTGCAGCTCCTGATCCAGGCCAACACGCCGGTGATCACGATCTTCGGCAAGACGTGGGACTTGCACGTGCGCGAGGTGTTGCGCACCACCATGCAAGAGAACCTGCGCATGATCCGCGACACCGTCGCCTACCTCAAGAGCCACGACAAAGAGGTGATCTACGACGCCGAGCATTTCTTCGACGGCTATAAGGCCGACCCGGAGTACGCGCTGGCGACGCTCCAGGCCGCCATCCTGGGCGGGGCGGACGGCATTGTGCTGTGCGACACCAACGGCGGCTGCATCCCCTGGGAGATCGGCGACGCCGTGGACGTGGTGCGCCGGCAAGTGTTGGGCCTGGGCTACGGCGACGAAGAGGGCGCGCCCGCCAACCCGACGGCGCACATCGTGCTGGGCATCCACGCGCACAACGACAGCGAGACGGGCGTCGCTAACACGTTGGCGGCGGTGCATCACGGCTGCACGCACATCCAGGGCACGATCAACGGCTATGGCGAACGCTGCGGCAACGCCAACCTGGTGAGCATCATCCCCAACTTGCAGTTGAAGATGGGCTATCACTTGGTGGACGAAGAGCGCCTGCGCCAATTGACCGAGTTGAGCCGCTATGTTAGCGAGTTGGCGAACCTCAACCCGGACACGCACCAGCCCTTTGTGGGGGCCAGCGCCTTTGCGCACAAGGGCGGCATGCACGTCAACGCCGTGGTGAAGCACGCCATGAGCTACCAACACGTCGACCCGACGCTGGTGGGCAACGAGATGCGCGTGCTCCTGAGCGAGCTGAGCGGCAAGGACAACATCGCGGTCAAGCGTCAGGAGTTCGGCCTGGATGGGCTGACGCGCGAGGAGGAGCGCCAGGTCTTGCAGCAGATCAAGGACCTGGAGAACGTCGGCTTTGCCTTTGAGAGCGCCGAGGCCAGCGTCGACCTGATGTTGCGCCGCATGCACGAGGACTATGTCGTGCCCTTCGAGATGATCGATTTCACGGCCAACGTGGAACACCGCGCCGGGCGAGGACTCTTCTCCGAGGCGACGGTGAAGGTTAAGGTGGGCGACGAGATCTTCCACGAGGTGGCGGAGGGCAACGGCCCGGTCAACGCCATGAACCTGGCGCTGCGCAAGTCGATCCAGCATATCTATCCGCGGCTGCGCGACGTGCATCTGACCGATTACAAGGTGCGCATTCTGGACAGCACAAGCGGCACCGCGGCCATGGTGCGCGTGCTGATCGACTGCACCGACGGCGAGCGCAGTTGGACGACCGTCGGCGCCAGCACCAACATCATCGAAGCCAGTTGGATCGCGCTCGCGGACTCGGTGGAGTATTTCCTACTGACCGAATCCGCCTGAGCCGGGCGCCCGCGCGCCAATCATCTGTTCATTCAAAGCCTGGGGCGGCATCTACGGCGTCCCGGACATTAACCGATACAATGCTAGAGTCAGTGCTAAAGATAGCGCTAGAGAAGGAGAAGTCCTGATGTCGGTGACAACGGCCGTCAACGGCCTCAACAAGTATAGCCGCGTCGTCACGCAGACGCGTTCGCAGGCCGGCTCGCAGGCCATGCTCTATGGCGTGGGCCTGACGGATGAAGACATGCGCAAGCCCCAGGTCGGCATCGCCAGCATGGGGTGGGAAGGCAACACCTGCAACATGCACCTCAACGACCTGGCGAAGGTCGTGAAGGAAGGGGTGCAGCACGCCGGCATGGTCGGCCTGATCTTCCACACGATTGGCGTCAGCGACGGCATCTCGATGGGTACGGAGGGCATGAAGGCTTCGCTGCTCTCGCGCGACATCATCGCCGATTCCATCGAGACGGTGATGCGCGCGCAGTGGTACGACGCCAACATCTCGTTGCCCGGCTGCGACAAGAACATGCCCGGCGTGATTATGGCGATGGCGCGCATCAACCGGCCCAGCATCATGGTCTATGGCGGCACGATCAAACCCGGTCACCTGAACGGCAAAAAGTTGGACGTGGTGTCGGCCTTCGAGGCCTACGGGCAGTGGCTGGCGAAGGAGATCAGCGAGGCCGATCTGAAGGAAGTGCTGCAAAACGCCTGCCCCGGCGCGGGCGCCTGCGGCGGCATGTATACGGCCAACACCATGGCTTCGGCCATCGAGACGCTGGGCATGAGCCTGCCCTACAGCTCATCCTATCCCGCCGAGAGCCGCGAGAAGATGGAAGAATGTCGTCGCGCAGGCACGGCGCTGCGCTATTTGCTCGAGCACGACATCAAGCCGCTAGACATTCTGACGCGCCAGGCCTTCGAGAACGCCATCACGGTCGCCATCGCCCTGGGCGGCTCGACCAACGTCGTGCTGCACCTGATCGCCATGGCGAAGGCCGCCGACGTGCCGCTGACGATCGACGATTTCCAGACTATCTCCGACCGCACGCCGCTGCTGGCGGACCTCAAGCCGAGCGGGCAGTATGTGATGGAAGACCTTTTCGAGGTGGGCGGCGTGCCTGCGGTGCAGCGCCTGCTGCTGCGCGAGGGGTTGCTGCAGGGCGATTGCCTGACCGTGACCGGCCTGACGCTGGCGGAGAACATCGAAGACCTGCCCGACCTCAAGCAGGGGCAGCAGATCATCTGCCCGGTCAGCCGGCCGCTCAAGCCGACGGGCCACTTGCAGATCCTCTACGGCAATTTGGCCGAGGAGGGCGCGGTCGCCAAGATCACGGGCAAGGAGGGCACGCGCTTCGCCGGCCCGGCGCGCGTCTTCGACTCGGAGGAAGAGACGCTGATGGCGATCGAGCAGAACCGCGTTCTGCCGGGCGATGTGGTCGTGATCCGCTTTGAAGGGCCGAAGGGCGGCCCCGGTATGCGCGAGATGCTGACGATCACTTCCGCCATCATGGGCGCGGGCCTGGGCAAGTCCGTGGCGCTGATCACCGATGGGCGCTTCTCCGGCGGCACGCACGGCTTTGTCGTGGGCCATATCACGCCGGAGGCGCAGGTCGGCGGCGCGCTGGCGCTGGTGCAGGACGGCGACCGCATCATCATCGACGCCGAAGGCAACCGGCTGGACGTGGAGGTGAGCGATGCCGAGTTAGCCGCGCGCCGCAGCCGCTGGTGCGCACCCGCGCCCAAGTTCACCAAGGGCGTACTCTACAAGTATATGAAGATGGTGTCGTCCGCCTCGCAGGGTTGCGTGACCGACGAGTAACCAGGAAAAGAGCAAACCGCAAAAAGCCTTTACCACAGTGGAACACAGAGGAAGACAGGGCAGGCACGCGGCCCTGTCTTCCTCTGTGATACTCTGTGCTCTTTGTGGTGAGCGGCTTTTCTTGTTGTTATTGCTTGCGCAGGCGCGGGTCGAGCAGGTCGCGCAGGGCGTCGCCGAAAAGGTTGGCCCCAAGCACGGCGAAGAAGATTGCCAGGCCGGGGAAGGTGGGATACCACCAGTGCGTGAGGATGTAGGTGCGCCCCTGGGCGATCATCGACCCCCACTCCGGGGAGGGCGGCTGTGCGCCCAGGCCGATGAAGCCGAGGCTGGCCGTAAACAGGATGGCATAGCCCAGGTCCAGCGACATTTGTACCGATACCGTGCCGGTGATGTTGGGCAGCAGGTGGCGCGTGAGGATGCGGCCATGGCCGACGCCCACCGCTGTGGCCGCGGTCATGAACTCCTGCTGCTTCAGGCCGAGAATCTGGCTGCGCACTAGCCGGGCGTACCACGGCCACCAGCTCAACGCCACCGCGATCATGCCGTTGAATAGGCCGGGACCCAGCGCGGCCGCAATCACCATGGCCAGCACCAGGCGCGGGAAAGAGACAAACACGTCCGACAACCGCATCAACACGTTGTCGGTCAGCCCGCCCCAATAGCCGGCCAATAGCCCCAAGAGCACGCCGATGCTCATCGCAATCAGCACGACCATGCCGCCGCTGAGCAGCGAGATGCGCGCGCCGTAGACCACGCGACTAAAAACATCGCGCCCCAGGTCGTCCGTGCCGAACCAATGCGCGGCGGAGGGGGGCAGCAGCTTGGCCGGCAGCTCAATTGCGGTGGGCGACTTCGGCGCGATCCACGGCGCGAAGAGCGCCACGAGTATCAACGAGCCGACGATGAACAGGCCTAGGAAGAGGGAAGGGTTATTGCGCAGCAGTCGCACCGGGGCCGGTTCTCCTTGGCAGGGTATGGCTAGGCAGGTTATTGGCGTGTGTCGCCGCGTGGGTTGCAGGCGCTGTCATCGTTTTCAATAGCGGATCCTGGGGTCCAAAACGCCGTAGAGCACGTCGACCAGCAGGTTGATCAGGATAAAGACGACCGTAATCAGCAGCGATGCGCCCATAATGGCCGGGTAATCCAGGCGCGAGATGGCGCGGACGGTGT
>JBBSBO010000264.1:0-4864 GCA_038251215.1 Caldilineales bacterium | reverse complement strand
TTTGGCCTGCCCTTGTTTGAACATGACGATTTTGTGAAGGAGCTGCGCGTCACGGCGCGCTTGCAGGAGATGGCGCAGGGCTACGGCTACACCGTGGCGCAGTTGGCGATTGCCTGGGTGCTGGGCAACCCGGCTGTTTCGGTCGCCCTGGTGGGCATGCGCAACCCGCGCGAGCTGCAAGAGAACGTGGCCGCGGTGGACTGGCGGCTGTCGCCCGCCGACCGGGCGCAGATCGACCGCATCTTCCAAGAGGAAGGCGTGCCCACCTATGTGGATGCGCCCCAGGCCGTGTAGCCAAGGAGGAACAGGAAAGCGCCGCGGCGCGCCCGGCATGGTGCGCGCAAGCTGCGCGCGGCGCGGGCGGGCCGTGCGACGTCTTGTTGTATAGCGCTATCGTGTATGGCGCGGCCCTGTCCAGTACTGTCCTGTCCAGAGGCGGGGAATCGCCCTCGGCGCAGCGGTTGCCCAGCCGTCTCATTGCCCAAAACCCCTGGTCCGCCCGCCTAGCCGGTCGCGTGAACGGGGCCAGCCGACGTTCAAGGAGCGGATGGTATGCCCATCATCGAAGGCAAACTTGAGCGATCGGCCTCCTTTGCCGAAGCGGCGAATCGCTTCCTGGACCGGGTGGGCGAGTGGATCGACGCGTGCATGGCGGCTTTTGCAGAGGGCGCGCCCTCGGACGCGCCCGATCAGTTTAGCTGCATGGCAGCATGGGAGCCTTATTTGCGGGCGAGGCCTCGCCCGGACGTGCTGGCCTTCCTGGCGGCGCGGCGCGACGCCGCGGCCGCGGTCTTCACGGCGACAGGCATGTGGCGACACGGCTACTGGACGATGCAGGACGTGGCCGGCGGCGTGGAGTATTTCGACGTGTTTTTGCGCAGCCTGGCGCGCCTACAAACGGACGCCGCGCAAACGCCGCGTCAGGTGCTGGACGGCGCGCTCACGCGGAGCCAAGTGCTAGATGCTGCCGAACACTTCGGCAACTGGAGCGCCGATGTCCCGCCCTGGTACGACGCGCGCATAGGGCTTTTCCTGTCCGATTATTTGGGGGCGGACGGCATACGCGCGCAAAGTAGGCTGTGTAACCTGCCCGAGCATCTGCGCGGCATCCGTTTGTGTTTGCTGGCGCACAGCTTGGGCGGCGGAGATGAATACCTGCGGCTGAGTCGCGACTACGCCGGTCTGTGGGCGGATGCGCTGCTGCGCCGGGAGGAGTTGCCCGTGGGGCTGAGCGCTTCCGGCCCCTGTTGGACGTTGGACAAGGAGTTGCAAGAGGTCTACCGGCCCAGGAGGGAGAACGGAGGCCACTGGGCAACATCGCTGGACCGCGCCGAGAATATCCTGGCGGCGGGCGGCGTCGATGTGTTCCTGGAATTGTGGGCCTGCACGGGTGAGGCGCGCTTTTTGGCGGCGAGCGAGCGCGTGCTGGACGTGTTGACCCCGCAGCTTTCGGACCCGGATGCGGGCGTCGTGGCTGCTGCTCTGCGCGCCTATCGCCGCGCCGGCGGCCTGCGCCGCTACGATACGGTGTTGAGTTCGGCGCTAGGCTCGCTGGCTCCGTCGGAAATCCACACGATTGGCTTGCAGCCCTATGTCATCCGTCTGACGCGGCTGAGCGGCGCGGGCAAGCAGGCCGATATGCCGATTTGGTTCGAGAACTTGCATCTGCGCCGTCACAGTCCCCTGCTGCTGGCTGCCGCCGCCGAAGTCGTGGAGGACGCGGCGTTGGCGGCGCTGGCGCTGGACATCGCGCGCATCTACTTTGAGCTGGCGTGCGAGGCTTTGCCGGACGGGCGCTACCACGGCGGGGCCAACACGATTGGGGCGGTGGCGCGCGGCCATCGCCGCGACAACGGCGCCGGCGTGGTCACCGCCGCGCTGGGGCCGCTGCTGGAGGCGTTCGGGCCGCTCTAGCCGGGCACAGCTACAACAAGAAACCGCAAAGAGCGCAAAGAACGCAAAGGAACAGCAAACAGCAAGAACAGTAACAGCAAGAAACCGCAAAGAAAGCAAAAGAGGAGATTGCCATGTCGCGTGTTGTTGTGATCGGCGGTTCGGGTCATGTGGGGACCTATTTGATCCCACGCTTGGTGGAGGCAGGCCATGATGTGGCGATGGTCAGCCGCAGCTTGCGCCGTCCCTACCAGCCGCATGCCGCCTGGAATGAGGTGCAGCAGGTGCGCGTGGACCGCACGGCTGCGGAGGAGGACGGCTCGTTCGGGCAGATCATCCGCGACCTGGAGCCGGAAATCGTGATCGACATGATCTGTTTTCGCGAGGAGAGTGCGCGCCATCTGGTGAAAGCTCTCGCCGGGCGCGTGCAGCATTTTCTGCACTGCGGCACGGTGTGGGTACACGGCCCCAGCGTGGAAGTGCCTACGACGGAAGTGCAGCCGCGCCGGCCTTTCGGCGAGTACGGAATCCACAAGGCGCAGATCGAGGCCTATCTGCTGGCGGAGGCGCGCGTGCATGGCTTCCCCGCCACGATCCTGCATCCGGGGCATATTGTGGGCGTGGGCTGGACGCCGCTCAACCCGGCGGGCAACTTCAACCCCGCCGTCTTTGTGCGGCTGGCGCGCGGCGAAGAGGTGCTGCTGCCGCACTTCGGCATGGAGACGGTGCACCATGTCCACGCCGACGATGTGGCGCAGGCCTTTATGCAGGCCATTGCCCATTGGGGCGCGGCGGTGGGCGAGTCTTTTCACGTGGTGTCGCCCGCCGCGGTGACGCTGCGCGGCTTTGCGGAGGCCGCCGCCGCCTGGTTCGGCGAGGAGGCGAACCTGCGCTATCTGCCGTGGGAGGAGTGGGCGGCGCAGCAAAGCGAGGCGGACGCCACCGCGACGTCGGACCATATTCGCCACAGCCCCAATTGCAGCATCGACAAGGCGCGGCGTTTGCTCGGCTACGCCCCGCGCTATACGTCGTTGCAGGCGGTGCACGAGTCGGTGATGTGGCTGATCGAGCACGGGGAGCTGAGCATGTAAAAAGCAAACCGCAAAGGCTCAAAGGTCGCGAAGAAAAAGCAACGGCAAGAACAGCAGAGGTCGCAGAGCACGCAGAGGTTGATAGAACACGGATGACGCGGATTTGGCGGATTGCTACGGATGCAAGCCAAAATTGATGCGACACATTCTGCATCAGCCAATGCTGCGATCTGCCGGACGGCTCTCCTTTGTTCTCTTGCTGTGCTCTGCGACCTCTGCGGTTTCATCTTGCTGTTTGCTGTTCTCTGTGCGCCTCTGTGGCCTCTGCGGTGAATTTTATGAATACAAGGCGCGCAAGGCGGCGCGCCAAGCCGGGTTTTCCAGCAGGTCGGTGTTGTCGCTGAGGAGGTCGATGCTGCCGATGGGCGGGCGTTGGGCGATACGCTGCACCGCCGGGTCCTCGATTTGCGTCAGCAGTGCGCCGGCGAAGCCGTGCAGCGCTATCACCTGGAAGGGACGCCCGAAGAACTGCCGCGGCGTTTCGGGTAGGGGCGCGGTGAGGCGCAGGGCGTTGTGCATGCGGCCCAGCGCGGCGTAAGCGGCGACCAGGCCGCGCTCGGCGTCTTGCCACGCCGGGGCGTGCAGCGCGGCGCGCAGGCTGGGCAGCAGTTCCTCGGCGCAGGCGAGGCGGGCGAAGGTTGTGCCGAACCATTTGGGATAGGGCGCGTACTGCCGCTGCATGAGGAAGCCTAGGCGCATGATATCGCGCACGAGGCGCGCCGCAATCAGGGCCGCGCCGACGTCATCGCCCACGCTGCCGGCGCGGCCCATCAGATGCTCCTCCTGCCCGATGCGCGCCCAGCCCGCCGCCAGCAGATAGAGCCACATGTCGTGCGGGTAGAAGGCGAAACGGGCGCGCACCGCCTCCAGGCCGATGTCGTCGTGGTAGACTGCGCCCGCGGTGAGGGTGCGCAGCCGCTGCGTGGGGAAGGTGAGCCAGTCCGCCGGCTGCAGCGGCTGGGCGAGATCGAAGCCGAGCGTCTCCTGCACAAAGCCGGCGAGCGTGTGGATGCCGACGCGGTGGTTGAGGGGGCCGTGGTCGATAATTTCCAGCAGTTGCACGCCGTTGTCCGTGGGATCGGGCGGGCTGAAGTGGGTGGAATAGCCGAGGAAGGTGTAGGGCAGCTCGTCGCGCAGCGCGGCGTCGATGGCGTCGGCCCAGCGCGTGTAGTCCTCGGCGGGCAGGAAGAGCAGGACGCGCGGCCCCCAGTGGTGGTCGGTGGAGGTAGCGTCGTCGAAGCCCAGCACTTCGGAGCCGCTGCCGATCAGCGCGGCAGCGTGCGGCAGGCCGGGGAAGTGCGCCTCGAGGATAGGGCGCACGGCGTCGGCATAGAAGCGGCGGGACAGCTCTATGCCGGGAATAAAGGCGGGCGTGGGGGAATCGGTCATGGTTTAGTCAAAATTCCAAAACTTCAAACCGCAAAGGGCGCAAAGGAAAAGCAAGAACCGCAGATTGTTACTGCCCCCAGGGCAGATACAGCACCTTGATCGCCTCTTTGTTGCGTAGAAGTTCGATGCCCTCGGCATAGCGCGTGAGGGGCAGCGTGTGCGTGATCAGCGGGGCCAGGCGCAGTTTGCCGTCCACGACCAGCTGCAAAGCGCGTTCGGCCGCGGCGCGGTTATGCCGCCCATAGCCCAACAGCGCCAGGCCGCCGCTCCACTGGCGGAAACCGAATTGCACCGGCTCACGCAGCACGCCGAAGGTGGAGATGGCGCGCCGCGTGTGCTCCATCAGGTTGGTCACGGCCGCAGCCAGGCCGGTGCAGTCGATCGCCGCGTCGAGTACGCCGTCCAGCTCGGCGGGGGCCACCGCCGCGTCCGCGCCCAGCTCCAGCGCCAGTTCGCGGCGCGCCGCCACTGGGTCGATGGCGACCACTTCG